>JBJTUH010000117.1:0-7672 GCA_046080605.1 Vampirovibrionales bacterium | reverse complement strand
CTATCTTTCTTTTTGACGCTTTTTTGGTTGACCCTTTTTTGGCATTCAATACTATAAGTACCCTCGTCCCAATGACTCACCCACAGGAACCTTCGCACCTTTCATCCGTTCCCGAAACCCCCTCTGAGGCACGTATGCCGAGGTTTGTTCCCCTACACCTGCACAGCCACTATACCCTATTAGAAGGTACTTCACGGGTCAGTGAACTTCTAAAAATGAGCCATCAGGCAGGATGTCCCGCCATGGCACTGACAGACCACGGGGTCATGTACGGGAGTGTTGAGATGGTATCCACGGCAGAAAAATATGGGATGAAGCCTATTATCGGGTGTGAACTCAGTATTGTAGAAGGTGACTACACCGACAAACGCACCCGACAAACGACGTACCGACTGGTACTACTCGCCCAAACCGATGAGGGCTATAAAAACTTAGTCAAACTGAGTAGTATCGGGAACTTGGAAGGGTTTTACTACCGTCCTCGTATTAACTGGGACTTACTCATGCAACACAGTGATGGGCTGATTGCCCTCACAGGAGACTTAACAGGGCCCATTGCACACCATGTGCTACGAGGACAACAGCAAGCGGCTGAGGAACGCCTCGTGTGGTTAAAAGCATTGTTTGGCGATAGACTTTATCTTGAAATCCAAGACCACGGGATGGAAAGTGAACAGCAGGTTAATCAAGTACTGGTACGCATGGCAGACCAATACCAGGTTCCCTTGGTGATTTGTCACGACATACGCTTTAACCATGCAGAAGACCGTGTGGTGCATGAACTGCTCCAGTGCCTCAAGGATGGCAAAACCCTGAATGACCCGTCACGTAGTAGCTTCTACAACGAGCATTACTATTTTAAAACACCTGAAACCCTTTACAAGGAAGGTTTCCAGTATTTATCTCGAGAACGGGTCTTTGAAGCCATGGAACATAGCTTCCTCATTAGTGAGCGGGTATCCTTTAAGCTTCCGTTAGGGCAAACCTTTCTCCCTGACTACCCCATGTCTGAAGAAGATATTGCCGCAGGGAAAACCTCTGAAGACCTTTTAAAAGAAGTCGCCACACGCTACGCCCTTGAAAAATACGGAGACCCCTTACGCCCCGAAGTACAAGACCGCCTAGACTACGAGCTTACCATTATCAACCAAATGGGCTTCCCCACCTATTTCTTAATTGTCTGGGACTTCATTAACTACGCCCGTACCCAAGGGATTCCCGTAGGACCAGGCAGAGGCTCCGCCGCAGGAAGCTTAGTGGCGTATGTGCTGGGCATTACCAACCTTGACCCCATTGAGCATTCTCTACTGTTTGAAAGGTTTTTAAACCCCGAACGGATTAGCATGCCCGATGTGGATATTGATTTTTGCATTGAACGCCGTAGCGATGTCATTGACTACGTCACACGACGCTATGGCAGAGAACGGGTGTGCCAAATTGCCACATTCGGTACACTGGCAGCCCGTGCCTCTGTGAAAGCGGTTGCACGAGTGAAAGAAGTGCCGTTTGCAGAAAGCGACCGACTGGCTAAAATGATTCCCAGTACCCCTGGCGTTCACTTAGAAGATGCCCTGAAAGACGGGATGCCTCTTGCGGTTGCCTGTGCCGAAAACCCCGAAGTGCAAGAAATTGTAACCCTTGCACGCAAACTTGAGGGACTTGCCTTTAACATTGGCATTCATGCGGCAGGTGTCGTGATTTCTAAAGACCCCTTAATGGATATTTTACCGCTCCAGCTCGGCAAGGAAAAAGCCAATCAATCAAGCGGCCCTCCTGTCATTACCCAATGTCCGATGGGGGATGTTGAAAAAATCGGCTTGCTGAAAATGGACTTCTTGGGGTTACGGAACTTAACCATTATTCATCAAGCACTGAACCATATTGAACGGCTGACAGGAGAACGCCCTGACCTTGACCGTATCCCCTTGGACGATAAAAAAGTGTATGACCTCCTAACCCGTGCCGACACCGATGGGGTGTTTCAGCTAGAATCAGGCGGGATGAAGGCTCTGGTGAGTGACCTGAAACCCAGTGTCTTTGAAGACATTAACGCCCTTGTGGCACTGTATCGCCCTGGTCCTTTAAACTCTGGAATGGCAAAAAAGTTTGTTGACCGTAAACACGGACGTGAGGCGGTGGTTTACCCCCATGAAAAACTTGAACCCATTTTGTCTTCTACCTACGGTACCATTGTGTATCAAGAACAAATTATGCAAATTGCACAATCCTTGGCAGGCTACTCCCTAGGTGGTGCCGACTTGCTACGACGGGCCATGGGGAAGAAAAAGCCTGAAATCATGGAAAAAGAGCGTGCCAATTTCGTGAAGGGAGGCATCGCTCAAGGCGTGGATGAAGCCCTCCTCAATGAATTGTTTGACACCATGAGCGAATTTGCAGCGTACTGTTTTAACCGCTCTCACTCCGCAGCCTACGGCTTTGTGGCATACCAAACCGCCTATTTAAAAGCCCATTACCCTGTGGCATATCTTTCTGCCTTGCTTTCCAGTGTTTCCAGCGATATTGAAAAAATACAGTTCTACCTTTTAACCGCACGACGCATGGGTATTAAAGTGCTTTCCCCTGATGTATGCCGTAGTGCCGTTGATTTTCAACCAGAAGGCGAAGACAGTATTCGCTTTGGGCTTGCCTCGATTAAAGGCGTAGGTGAAGGCGTGATTCTTACCCTTATTGATGAGCGTGAGCGTGGGGGCATGTTTACCAGCCTAAGCGATTTCTTCAAACGCATTCCTTCTAAAATCCTGAATCGTAAAACCCTTGAAGGACTCATTTTAGGGGGAGCCTTTGACAGTCTGCACCCTAACCGTAAACAACTGTTTGACAGTATTGAACAACTTGTAAAGTTTAGTGAGAAATGCCATAAAGAAGCCGAAAGCGGACAAGTCAGCTTGTTTTCTATGGTACAAAGCCAGCAAGAAACCACAGACACCTTCACAGGGTTACAGCTTCAGGGAAGCCCTCACATTGACTTCCCAGAGGAAGAAAGACAAGCCCATGAAAAAGCCCTTATGGGGTTCTATGTCTCGTCTCATCCGTTAGACTTTGTCCGTGACCAGTTGCCCTTGTATGTCACACATTGGGTGTCACAGTTAAAAGAAGCAGACGAAGGCGAAGAGGTTGTGGTGGCAGGACTCTTACAAAGCTTTGTGGTACGGTTTACCAAAACAAACCGTAAAATGATTCTTGCCACCCTAGAAGACCTTACTGGCAGTGTGGAATGCGTCGTGTTTGGAGATGCCCAAGTGGATACCTTAGCCTCTCAGTTAAAAGAAGGGCAATGCGTGGTACTCCACGCAAGAGTACAGTTCCGAGGTGGCACCCCTACCCCTGCGGTCAGTATCGCCACAGACACCGAAGACGAAACCCCAACTAGTACCGACCCCAGTACCACAGGGCAACAGGAAAACATCACCGTAAACTTAGTGTTACTGAATGGTAAGCCTCTCCGAGACGCTCACCCTATGGTGGTACGCTTTGGTCGTTTACCCCAAGAAGATGATATTGCTTTGATGCAAAAAGTCTTTCGTGCCACCAAACCCACCCTTCCCGAAGAAGGCGAGACCGCCAAGAAACCACGTCGTCCTTGGGGGGTTCCCGAAAGTAAACGAAACATCCGAGGGTTACACCCGCTACTCTTTGTTTTACCCTTTCACACAAAACATCCCTCAAGTCCTGAGACACCAGCACTTCACACCTCCTCCGACCCTCTCACCCCACAACCCTCGTGTCAGATTGTGCAAGCAGATACACGGTTTTGGCTCTCGGCACTTCCTAGTACCCCTCAAGACATCGACACCCTGCATCAAGCGTGTGCCATGGCGGGTGCGGAGTGGGTACGGTGGTAAGCTTTCAAAAGAAGCGTATAACTAGCTTGTAGTAAACAACCCGCTGAAAAGAAGCTACTGCTTTAAATACTCCGAAGTCAACTGACCCGCAAATCCCCAATTTTCAGGGGCAATTTCTTGAATGACAACATGGATGTGTTCAGGCTTTTTTCCTAGGGTGTTCACAAGCGTGTCGGTCATTTCCTTCACGAGGGTTGCTTTTTGTTCAGGTGTTACGCCTTGTAGTAGCTGTACGTTGATATAGGGCATAGCATTTGGCTTTCTTCATGAATGGGGGCGGATGACATCCGCCCCGATAGGTATTCACTTATCACCCAAGGGTCTGAAGGCTAATGCTTCTGGGTAGAAGCTTGAGGGGTTGCTTTCCCTGTAGGAGGAGCTTCAGTGCCTGCCGCAGAGGGGGCATACTTTTTATTCGGTGTGAACTCATAAGCGGCTTGCACATCCTTCGTCCATTTTTGAATAATAGGCGTACGTTTCTGACCCAGCATCTGGTTTTTCAGTAAAAGCTTGAGTTCAGCATCTAAGGCACGGACTCCCGCAGGATGTTTTTTCAACAGTTGAATAATATGCCATCCAAACACCGACTGCACAGGTTGCTGAGTGATACCATTTTCAGGAAGCTTCACCGCTGCTTGCCAAAATGCAGGGTCAGTGGTTTGCTCAACCAACCCCTCAATTTTACCGCCATCTTTCTGGCTACCTGTATCATCTGATTGGGTTTTTGCAAGCTCTGCAAGCATCTCTGGCTTTTGTTGTACCGTGTCATTCAAGCTTTTAATTTTAAGCTCTGCTACTTTTTTAGCGTCTGCCACTTTGGCTTGTAAGTCAGCGTCTGAGAGGGTCGATTGCTTTTCTTTCAGCTCATTCCGCACTTGGTTGGGGTTAAACTTCACCAGCAAGTGGCGTACGTCAATTTTAGCAGGCTCTTGGAACTGCTTTTTGTTTGCCGTGTAAAGCTTTTGAATTTCCTCATCGGTTACCTTAATCTCACTTCCATTAAGGGCATCGGTGAGCTTGTCGAGTTTAACTTTTTCGGTCAGGGCATACGTCATTTCACCCTCTGTAAACGCTTTTTCTGCAAGCAATTTTTCATATTTTTCCTGCCCACCCATGGTGGCAATTTGTTCTTGCTTGTAGGTTTCTAGTTGTTCGGGTGTCACGGCAATGGTACGTTGCTTTAGTTCAGCATTCACCAGCGTGAGAAAAATAAGCTTGTTAAGTCCCATGGTCAGCAAGGTTTGCTGCACATTTTTATCAGTTTTAGCTTTCGGATTACTCGCCAGTTGGAAGGTTTTTGCAAAGCTACGCATAATCAACGCAAGTTCCTCACGTGTGCCTGTGTAAGGCTCTTTACTATTTTTAGAGGTTACGGTAATCACGGCTTCCTCAGGTGTGCCTGTAGGAAGAATAGCATCCACCAATTGAGCCTCAGGAGAACTCTCTCCTAATGCCCCCATATCCGTACTTTTCTGACATCCCCACACACTGGTCACACATAACGTCCCTACACAAAGTACCAACGCCAAACGTCCTACAGTATGTGAGAACACCTGAGGCAACAGAGACTCTAACGCAGTTGAACGTTTTTGCAAGCAGTTTTTCATACGAGTAACACACCGTTCTTTTCACAAAGGTAACCAACAGAGTAACGTACGCCCCAAAAGCGTCTTTTCACACACACCTAAACTTATGCCCGAAAGGCAACGTATTGGGTTTGAGTGTAGCATAAAACGTATAGGTTTGTCTTTTTAAAAAAAGAGTGTCTAGCATAAGATCCTCCAAGTACACGAGCCCTCATGCACCCTATACCCCAACATGTAAGGTACGGTTTTAAGGCTTTTTAGACGTAGGAAACACCGCAGGACATTGCGGCATTTGCGGATGTGCTACCCTAGAGGAACGCCGTTTCAGCACCTCTTGAGCCAATTTTTGCGTATACGAGGCTTTCTCACCTTGAGCCTCAAGCAAAGGCTTATGTGCTTTCTTGGCTTGACAGGTCGGACATACCCCAAACACTTTTAATTGAATATCATGTACTTTAAACCCCATGGTGTTTGCCATGTGGTAGGAAGCTTGGTCTGTTTCATCGCTTTCAAACTCAACCGTCAACCCACACATCACGCAAATTAAATGGTGATGAGGATCTTCATCATGATGAATCAGCTCATAATGCTTATGGTCTTCGGCAAAGTCAAGTTCTCGTAGCACCCCCACCGAAGCCAGAAGCTTTAATGTGCGGTAGGTGGTGGCAAGAGAAATCTCTAACCCCTCTGCTTCCAACGCATGAAACAGCTGCTCCGCCGTAAGGTGGTCGCCATCTTTCAAACAAAAAAAGAGTTTTAAAATCTGAGCCCGTTGTAACGTTAAACGAATGCCTTGCGCTTTCAGTACCTCAAGGGTCTGTTCAAACGCTTCTGTGTCATAACTAGACTGTAACACAGGCATGAAGGCATCATGGGAAGCGGTCATGAGAAAAGAAAGCCAACTTGAAAGGTAACAGACACACTACACCGACACAGCACCCAGAGACTCAATCCATTGACATTGTTGTGGCAAACACAGCGTATTTAAATCATAGTGCGTTTTCACATAGGTTCTAGCCTGCTGCCCTAGTGTGGCACGCAATGCAGGGTCATGCAATAGGCGTGTGATATGAGCCACCAGTGCGTGCGTGTCAAAAAAGTCTGTCAACAACCCTGTATGCTCATGCTGTATCACTTCCTGCACAGGAGGCGTTGCACTTGCCACAATGGCACAGGAAAGACTCATGGCCTCTAGCAGGCTCCAGCTCAACACAAAAGGATATGTTAAATACACATGCACGGTCGAAAGCTGTAATACATTCACAAAGGCAGGATAAGGAATCTGTCCTAAAAAATGAACCCGCTCCCAAGCTTCCTCGGGCATCTTGGAGGCTATTTCTTCTTGGTACACACTACGCCACGTGGTACCCTCTGGCGGTGCATGGCTATAGCTTACGCCACTCCCGCCTATCAGGATCACCCGTGCCTTAGGGTGTGCTTCCAACAACGCAGGTAAGGCACGCATGAACGTATGGTAGCCACGGGCAGGCTCTAAATTGCGGTTCACAAAGGTAATCACCTCATCCTCACGGGTGAGGGTTACGTGTTGTCCCACTTGGGTTTTTAGCGTTAAGGTTGCCTTGGGGTTAGGGCGTAAGGTATCGGTTGGAATACCATCATGAATCACCGAAAGTTTCGATTGAAACACCTCTGGAAATTGCTGTGCTTGCCATTGGGTAGGGGTTATGAATGCGTCTGCTTCGTCCAAATGTGCAAGAAACGGCAAGTTTTTTAAGCGTAGCCCCACGTGACTATGCTCCAGCTGTGCTTTGGGAAACTCAGGGTCAAATCCAAAATCAGACCCTTCACTCCGATAGAAAAACTCTAAGTAAAGCCCCAAACGAGCATGAGGCCAAAGCTGTTTTAAAAACAAACTTTCTCCCCATCCAGGATGAGCCACAATGACATCAGGCTCAAAACCCTCTTGCTTCAACTTCAAGGCATAGGTAAAGCAGTCTTCCGCTCGGTGGAGTTTTGCCGTAAGTTCCTTAAACCAAGGGTGCTTGTAAGACCCCACAGGGGTCACACGCTCATACTTGTGCAACGCAATGGTGTCAGGCACGGCAAAGCCTGTATCCGTCTTTGCCCGTAACGCCACAACTTGGTGTCCTTTCGCTACAAGTGCAGGCGCCACATACTTGAATTGAGCAGGAAAGTTTTGATGAACAAAGAGTATACGCATATAGGGTGCTAGGAATCCATGAAAAAGTAAAGGGCTACAAG
>JBJTUH010000116.1:0-15276 GCA_046080605.1 Vampirovibrionales bacterium | reverse complement strand
CCTCACCCTCTCAGACCCAGCATCCTTTGGGTGTCATGTTATGCACTCTGTATGACGGGATGCGTGGTCACAAAAAAACAGTTTTTCAACTTGGGAAGGTTGTCTTTTTGGTGTTGTGCGTGTGCCAACTAGGAGCGATAGGCTTCACGTGGAGTGTGAATACTTGGCTTGCCTCGATGCCTTATGATGTAAGACATCCTGTGCATCCATGGTATGTGCAAGGCATTTCAGGGCTAAGGCAGTTTCTAGGGCTACAGAGCCTTACGGTTCGTACGGTACCAACGCTTCATTGGGATATGTGGCGGTGGGCTTGGTACCTACGTGTACAAGGCGTGTCGTTACGCACGCCGTATGGTTCGCATGGTACCCTGCAGCGTGCAGAAGCTCGTGTGACACAAACAGACATGTTCACAGCGTTACTTCATGGGTTTTATCGAGCATCATTCCATGGGGGTGCATCGTTGAGTGTGATGCCACGGGTCGAACAATGCAAGCTTACGGGACTTTCAGGGGTGTGGTATCAAGCAGATACGTGGCGTGTACCTAAGCCTAAGGCGCCTCTTCAAGCACCCAGTGCTATCCATGACACAGCCTTTTATCTCAGTAATACCGTATTGGATGTTTTGCCTACTCGTCGAGAGACCCATGGGCATGACGGCAAGAGAACCCTTCGTTTGGGTTATCTCGGTGTAGAGCATCTGCTTTCGGAAACCATCCCCTTACAGCTTCGGTTAAGCCACATGGACGTGAGGCTTACAAGACCCTCTTCAGACAAGATGGTATCCAGACTTTTTAAAGGGCTTCAACGTTTAGAAACCTATGGGTTTGCAGGGCGTACCTTAGCAGGACTGGCACTTGAACAAGCGACGCTTCAAACCCGTTTCCCCATGGGGTGGCGTTGGGATGCGTCCGTGTTTCAGCCCGTAGCACAACTTGAAAAAGGAACCTTGAATAACCTGCGTCCTGTGTTTCAGTCCAGTGGTGTCAGAGAGGCGATGCGCTCTCAAGGAGGCTTGAGTCTGACATGGCACGCACATGCTTTACCAGCAGAAGCACCCCATGCACGAGTACAGAATGCTCGTACGCAACTCTCGTTGACCCTCACAGGGATGGCACCTCAAAAAGGAACCCTTCACTTAGACGGACAGTGGCAACATTTGCCCAGTACTTGGCAAGGGTTACGTGCGACCATGGCTCAGGATACCTCTTCTTGGTGGCACCCTTCCCAGGCACGTGTGGCACTGTACCGACCAGACGCTCAGTCCACGATGGTTCACCCTCCAAGTAATGCGGCACTTCGTACCTATTTAAAGTATTTTCCAGTGTCTTCCATGGCACCTCTGTTGCAGCTTGCTTGGAAAGCTGAACTGGCTCAGCAACATTCAGCCCACCAAACGCTATCAAGGTACCCTTCGGGTAAACTCTCCTTGCAATTACAGCCTACGGAGCTTCGTGAGTTGTTACGCACGCTACCTTTTACGATGCCTCAGGTTCCATTGCAAGCGACAGGTATTTTAGCGCTGCACTGCCCTGATATCCTTCCTTTGATAGCGGTGCTTCAAGGAGCCACTAAACCATCCTCTCGTCTACGAGAAAGTATCATACATAGTGGTGTGTATGCGAACCATGTTGCCTTACGGCTAGGCGAAACCTCATGGGGTGGGGTGCATGGTACTCTGATACCTCAAAGTCGTACGTTGCATCAATTAACAGGGCATGGGTTAGGCATGCTGCCATGGCAACTTGAGTATGAAGCTGCTGCACTGAAGCACACCCCCTTGGCACTGCGTGGCAAGCTGTTAGCCACACCTGCTCAGCCGATACGTTTAGCTCATGGTGTTGCAACGTTACGCCAGCACTTGGTGGAACTTCAGAGATGGCTCCCTGCGGGGCTTCCCATGAAGGATAAGCTTGGGCAGGGGATTGTGCGTCTCAGTGCGTGGGAACACACGTATCATCCTCAGGGTCAACTGACCCAACTTGAGGCTTACATGCCTTTGGTGCAGGTCTCTCAAGCTGCGCAAACGCTCCCACAGTATCGCTTTGCACTGGAAGGGGTACGTGCCACGTTACCATTCCCTCAGTGGCATCATCTGACACCAGAGCTTTCCCTCAAGGGTATGTGGGATACCCGCACCCTTGCATTACAAACCCTTCAACTGCGTGAGGCAACCTCAGCCCGTACCCCTTGGCTGGAAGCACAGGCAACCTTACCTTTGTCATGGCATGCTTCTGTTGCCGTAGGTGTACATGCACAACCCTTCAGCGTTCAGGTGAAGGTTTTGCCCGATGCGTTGCAGTCAATGCTCTTGCATTTGAACTCTTCAGAACGCACACGTGTGACATCCTCTTCTTCTTTTCATCTCCTTGCTGCCCTTCATGTGGATACGCCTACCTTTGTGCAGGCTGATGGGCAGTGTGATAGTCGAGCAACCCTCTTGTTGCCCCAGTCGTTAAGCCACTGTGACATTAAAGGGCAGGGTGTCCTATCAGGTGTGCGTCATCAAGGGCTATCCGTTGCACCCAGTACCTTACGTTTCAATCAACACCACATTCAATGGGAAACACCGATTGCGGTCTATGCACCGTCTCAAGCTTCTCGGTTAAAGGGGTCTAAGGAGGTGCCACCACCCATAAATGCAAGCCACATGGTGTGGTCGGGGATGCTTAACTTTCCTCAAAAAACGTGGTCTCTTGAGGGAACATTGGCTCGTGTTCCCCTTCAGCCTTTGTTACCGTTGATTCCCCCAAAGTCGACGTTTAGATTGAGTGCGTTACAAGGACAAGTCTCGGGGCGTATGAAGCTTCAAGGCTCGTTTGAGAACCCTTCTCGTACGTGGGACTGGCAAGGGAAACTGGTGTCTGAACGATTAACGTTAGGGCTACATTTACCCATGTTGCAGGGGCAAGACCCGCCAGAACATCTTTTTAGAGTGCCTTACAGTACCGTGACACTGCTCCCTCAGCATCGTTATGTGTTTCGTACAGAAGCTCCTGCCAAAAAGAAGACCCCCTTCCAAGCAAGCTATGGGGAGTTTCCCTTAGCCTATGCTACCCTTCATGGGGTTTTACCCTCCTTGAAAAACACCGTTCCCCAGCTTGATATCGCACTTCAAAGTGTGCCAGCCTCTCCTGTTGTGGCGTTACCTGCATTGCAAGACTGGTTACCCCATACCCATGAGGGTGAGGCTCCTTGGTTAAAAAAGGTGTGGCATAGTGAGGGCTTGCTTTCATTGAAAGCTGACATTCATCTTGGTAAGACCTTGCATCATCGGTATCAACTTTCATTGCAAGACGCAGGACTTTCTGCACCAGACTTATTAGGAACCCCGTTACCTTTAAGTCATTTACAAGGTACCTTAGAACTATTACTCGCAAGCCAAGCGAGTTTAGCGCCTCAAGCACCCGCACGATTATCGCAGTTTTCTATTTCAACCCCAACGCCTTTAACGGGGTATTGGGGGGATAGCCCTGGGACACTCCATATTGAGAAAAGTCGTTTCTCAACACAGGCTCAAACCTTGATGCTTCATACCCGATGGGAACACCACTGGGAGCCAGGTACCCTGAATACTCTGTTGCAACAGGGCTTGAATGACGTGACGGCACGAGCCTTACCTCTTAGAGGTTATACCAAAGCTCATTTGCAAGCTCATCTTGCATTCAAAGAGCTTCAAGCCTCTTCAAAGCTTGCATCACGTGCCACTGCTTCAAGTTCTTGGGTGGAGCTGCAAGGAGAAGCACATCCTGCTCCATCGCTTTCTCCCTCTGACGAAGCAGCGACAGAGGTGCCTGTCGTGCCAAAAGATACGCTTGGCAAAGAGCCTTTAACGCTGCCTGAGGCACCGATTCGCTTTTCCATGCGGATGACTCCTGAAAAGCTTACACTGCATGAGTTTACGGTGCAGACCCTCAAAGGGTTTTTCATTCAGTCTACCCCTTTTCCTCTGTCTGAGGGTGCTGCACCAGCGTTGGTACCCACGCAACGCCCTGTGACCTCTTCTCCTCAAGTCGCACCCTGTGAGATGAAAGACGTATCAGCTTCTGCCTCTTGCCCTGCGACTGCTGATTTACCTTTATTGCAAGGGAAAGGCTGGTGGCAACTCCCTACCGACCCTACTTGGCAACGTGCTTATCAGGTGTATTTGCAGGAAAAGCACCTGTTTGAGCAACGGGCTTTGCAGTCCTTACGCACGGGGGGTACCATGTCTCAGCCTCTGCAAGATACCTCCCCTCCCCTCCCGCCACCCTTGCAAAATCAATGGGCTTTTCATCTTGACCCCCATGCCCCTCTTGAGACCATGACTCCCCCCGAACTCGGACTCAAAGGACGTATTGCCCTGCATGTAGGGCATGACAATGAACCGTCTGCCACAGACTCCCCGCATGTTGGCTCACAGAGTGTGCCTGTTGCCAAACCGTTTTTTGAACTCACGGCGGATCATCTTGTGGTACCTTGGCTTAATATTGCCCAGCTCAATGCCACCATTTATTCTAAATCTCAGTCGTTTCAAGGTGCTAAAACCTATCTTGCTCCCCTCATCATAGATATTAGTAGTTTTCAATCGCCAGGGATTGATGTGTCATTGGAAGCAACCCTTCCCCTACAAGAGTGGCTAAGTCGCCCTACAGGATGGTTTCCTGTGCCGTTGCAAGACGTGCGTATTAAACGTTCTAAACAGTTAGATATTGCGAGTTTGCAGGATTTGATTGCCTCTTTTCAAGCCAAAGTGTTACGTGCTGTCATTGCACCCCAAACACAGTCACTCATTAGTACGGCGTGGCAACAACCTGCTGGGTTAGGGGTCACGTTTGAGCAAGCACCTTTCTCGTTCAATGAAGTTCTTTTAAACACCATGATTTTAAAAGATGTACAAGGACAAATTGCGATTCGTCCTTCAGGTCTTATTGAATTGAAGCCTCTCCAGTTCAAGCTGGCAGGAGGCACGGTAGAAAGCCGTTTGTGGATGAATCCCCTAGAGCAAAATCTTACCTCTCTTGAAATGGTGGCAAACCAAGTAAAAGCAAACCCGCTCATGATGGTTTTGGTAGGAACCCCTAATAAAGTCTTTGGCACAATGGATGCTAAGCTTCAAGTGGTGACACAAGGTGCCAACGTGCAGAGTATGCTACAAAATGCCAATGGTCAGGCGATATTTAATCTTCAAGAAGGACGCATTCCAGACATTGATGGCATTGAAAAACTGCTTACTACTGCCAATCTTCTTCGAGGGGGCGTGTTAGGGTGGAATCTTAATAGCTTTGCGAAGGTTTTTCTAAGTAATAAGCGGTTTCAGGCAAGACAGGGTTCTATTGTGTCAGGCTCGTTTCAAATTGCCCAAGGGGTTGCCTATACGCATGACCTCATGACGACCAGTGAAAACCTCGGGCTTTTATTTGATGGGGGCATGCGCCTAGATAATGGCTTAAGTAGTTTTAGGCTGACAGGACAATCGATGGTAGACACCTATGGTCTCTTCGGAGGGGTCGGACGGTGGAGTCTCAGTAAAGCCATTCGTAGTATTCCTATTTTAGGGTATCTCCCCGGTGGGAAACCAGGCGTGTTGAAGCTCATTCCTGGTTTGACCTATGTTCCTGGCTTTGGAGGTCCTGTGTCTGATAGAGCGAGATTCTCTGCGGATATTGAAGGCACCCTTGACCATGTGGTGAACTTCCGATGGCTTGCCTTACCCCAAGAGACACCTTCCCGTCAAAAATCGTTGCGTCGGGAGTGAGCCATAAAAAAATGCTACCTTTGGCATATGTTTATGGTACAGTGGATGCTCTAAGCTTATCTATTTTTGATGTATGTTTTGTTCATTGTTCATAAAGGATTGTTCATTATGCCAGTACCTAAGAAACGCTTAGGCTCTTCTCGCCAAAACTCTCGTCGTGCGAACTGGAAAGGTTTTTTACCTTCCATGACCAATTGCAGCCACTGTGGTGCGCCTAAACTCTCTCATCACGTGTGTGGTGCTTGTGGCTACTACAAAGGTAAACTCGTAAGCTACCGCTTTAGTAAGGCACTTGCTTTACCCGAAGGTTTGGAAGATGTCACACCTGAAGATGAAGCAGGCTAACGACTGCTTTGAACGTGTGGTCTTTAAAAGAGGGCTTTGATACCTCTTGTTTCTTTTTGTCTTGTTTTATGTCAGGGTTTAAACGGCTCTGTCTCTATGCTATGTGCAAAGTTGCTTAGTTGTTCAAGCCTGAAAGAAGTTTGACATGCTTTCCTCTGAGCCTGTGTCTTCAAGTGTCTCTCATGAGTCTTCTGTCTCTACGGTGTTAAGTACCAATCCTACCACCTTACCCCCCTACCGGGAGGTTTCTGGGGTGGTTTTGGCGTTGGATGTCATGGGAGGGGATCTTGCTCCCCGTGCGGGGATTGAAGGTGCTTTCAAGGCATTGAGCCTTTATCCTCAACTCCACTTACTGATGGTTGCCACTGCAAGTGCGTGGCAGGATGTTCTTGCTCATTCAAAGTATCCGCTTTATCAAGCACGTCTTACATGGATTGAAGCGACTGAAGTCATCGGCATGGATGAGCATCCTGTAGAGACTTTTAAACGAAAAAAGAATGCCTCTATGCGTTTGGCAGCTCAGCTTGTCAAACAGAAGAAAGCGTCAGGGTTTGTCTCTGCGGGGAATACGGGGGCTGTGCTTGCTTCAGCACTCTTTGATACAGGACGTTTGCCCAGTGTGAAAAAGCCTGCCCTGAGTGTCATGATGCCTTACCATCAAAAGCAAACCCTTTTACTGGATGCTGGGGCGAATGCTGAATGTAAGTTGGAACACCTCATTCAGTTTGCCCATATTGGGACGGTGTTTATGCGTCATGTGAAAGGGATTCAAAATCCTACGGTAGGGCTTTTGAACATCGGCACAGAAGCCATGAAGGGCAATGCTTTAGCACAAGAAGCATACAAGGTGTTTGAAACCTTAGAAGGTATTACTTTTAAAGGTAATGTCGAGGGGAAAGATATTTTTTCTGGGAAAGTGGATGTGGTGGTAACCGATGGATTTTCGGGAAACATTTCCCTAAAGTCTGCTGAGGGGATGGGAAAGCTCATTGAGACCCTCTTGAAGCATGAGGCTCGAAAAGGGCTTTTAAGACAATTAGGTGCCGTACTATTAAAACCAGCCTTACGTGCCATGATGAAGCGAGTACGCCCTGATGAATTTGGGGGTGCCTTAATGCTTGGGATTGATGGTGTGTGTATTAAAGCCCACGGAAATAGTAATCCTCATGCTATTTTTAATGCGATTCGTGTTGCCTTAGAAGCCTCTGAGCAAGAGATTACAGAGAAAATCCGAGAAGTCCTTTCAGAAGAGTCTCAAGAACGTGCCGTGCCCCCTTCTGCACCTTCTGTGTCGTGAGTGCGTGCGTGATGACTGGGGTTTGTGTGGCGTGAGCCTAGCCCTTTTCTTAGAGAAATGGCTTCAAAAGCAAGGCTTCTGCGTACGGTAGACCTCCTGTGTGTGTGATGTATACGCTCTGTTTGTGAAAACTTTGTAGTAAGGTAATGGATGTCATGGCAACCTTCGGATCCTCCCGTCTTCAATCAGGACAACCTATGTATGGTGTGAAAATCACGGGTGTGGGTGCTGGTATTGCTCCGTATGTCATTACCAATGACGACCTTGCTTCTTCGTTAGATACCTCAGATGAATGGATTTATTCCAGAACAGGGATTAAATCACGTCGTGTGGTAGGCGGAGATACCACGATGGCAGATCTTGCGATTGCTGCCTCCAAGGAGGCTATCGCTTCTGCGGGCTATCAGCCTGAAGATATTGATTTCATTATTGCAGGCACTTCGACCCCTGATATCTTGTTTCCAGCGTTGAGCGCTCAGATTCAAGCAGGTCTTAATGCTCCCCACCTTGCGGGGTTTGACCTTGCCCTTGCGTGTACGGGGTTTGTTGCTGCGATGACCACGGCAGAACAATTTTTAAGAACGGGTATGTATCGTCGTATTTTAGTGGTTGGGGCAGATGTACTCTCTCGTTTTATGGACTGGGAAGACCGTACAACGTGTATTTTGTTTGGGGATGGTGCAGGAGCGGTGATTATGGAAGCCATCACGCCCGAAGACCCTGCGTCTGAAGATACCTTTTATGCCAGAACCCTTCACTTAGATGGGATTCATGGAGAGCAGCTTTGCTTAAAGTTTAACCATGCGAATGCTCCTTTTGTTCCCGCTAAAACACCTGTAAACCCCCATTTAACCATGAATGGTCGAGAGGTCTATAAGTTTGCAACACGTGTGGCGCCTCAAGCGGTACAGTCTGTTCTTGAAGAGTGTGATATGACGGTTGAAGCACTTGATTGGCTTATTTTACATCAGGCAAACATCCGTATTATGCAAGTCATGAGTGAACAACTTGGTATCCCAGAACACAAAATGGTGATGAATCTTGACCGTTATGGTAACACCTCGGCTGCGTCTATTCCTTTGGCGTTACATGAGGCTGTCACGGATGGACGTATTCAACCTGGGCATCTTATTGCCACGTGTGGGTTCGGAGGGGGACTGTCTTGGGGTGCCTCATTGTTCCGATGGAGTGGTCGACCTCAAAACACTCCGTCCTCTTAAACGATAGGTCACATCATGTGAAGGAACCCTTTTATGTTTGCACGGGCTATCATGCAGGGTGAATATGGTTTATCTCATGGCGAGGTGGTTTGTTGGGATAAAAGGCTTCTAGGTGAAGGGTCTCCTCAACAAGCCTCCGATCCCCCATGGCTTTTGCAAAGTATGCGTACACTGCATGAAGCAAGCCAGAGCATTTCCTCTGAGGCACGTATCCAGCTGTATCAGCAGTGGTTAGAGGCCTCTCTTACACGTATTCGTGCTTTAGAGCCTTACTTACAGGCATGGCAAACGGACTTCTCTGGTGTCTCTGAGGGTTCTAGGTACTTGCCTCAGAAGCATCCTCTGAATGAGGTACCTCTGTTGCGTCCAAGTTGTTTACAGGGGTTTCCGACAGGGGTGAAAGACACCATGGCAACCCTTGCCTTCCCGACTCTCATGGGTACCCCTTTGTGGCAAACGCCCCATATGGGACATAATGCCCGTATGGTTGCCTGTATGGAAGAAGCACAGTGTGTGCTGTTAGGAAAAACAACAACAGCAGAATATGGGGTGCATACGCCTGTATTGAAACAAACCTTGAACCCATGGGCAGCTGAGCGCCATCCAGGAACCTCCTCTACAGGGGCTGCGGTTGCGGTTGCCTCGGGTATGATACCCTGGGCCATTGGGACGCAGACAGGTGCTTCTCTTACACGCCCTGCAAGTTATACTGGTGTGTATGCTTTGAAACCTACGTTCGGGCTTTTACCTCGTACGGGGATTCTTAAAACCAGTGATACCCTTGATACCGTGGGCTTTTTTGCACAATGGGCGACTGATTTATACCCACTTTTGGAAACCTTGCGCGTTTCAGGAAAAAACCATCCCTACGTTCATCGTAGCCTAGATGCCCGTGCTTCTCGTCCCTTCACGAGGCGTTACCTTGGTGCCAAGCCATGGCGGGTGGGGGTACTGATGCATCCCCCATGGGAAACCGTTGCAAGTCAAACCTCCCAAGCCACTCAGGAAGCACTTCAGGCGTTTTATGCGTGGTGCCAAAAAGCCTCTCAGCAATGGGGAGAGGGGTGGAAGCCTGTCACATTACCCCCTGAAGTTCATACCCTTCACGAGCTGCATGCGTGTTTATACCAAGCCTCTCTTGCCTACTATACCAAAGAGGAATGGCGTGCTAAACGTCTTGAACTCGATGGGTCTCATACGTTTTCTGAAGCACTTACTCGTATGATTGTGGCGGGGGAACGTATCACACCGCAAGCTTACCGAGAAGCACTTGCCGCCCAAGATGCTTGGATACACACCTTAGACGCTTGGTGGCAAGCACAAGCCATTGATATTTTACTCACCCCAAGTACCATGGGGGTGGCACCCCCCTTGACGGAGGCTGAATGGGCAGACGCTGGATTGGTTTGGACATTAAGCCATGTTCCTGTCGTGAATATTCCTTTTGTTCTGACTTCCACGACGCAGAACCCTTTGCCGATGGGGATCAGTGCCGTGGCACCACGGTATCATGATGATATGCTTTTGTCGTGGTTGATGGAGGGGGTTTCAAAACACGTATTCCCACCAAGAAGCGTCACCCCGCTTTGTATTTGAGGTAAACCATGCGTCTTGATGGGATTGTTGTAAACGCCTAATTCAAGCTACTCCACGGGATAAACTCTTGCCAAAGTTGAGGCTGAGGTACGCTACAATGAGCTTGTCCTTTGCTTAAGGCTTGTGCATTTGCGATACGCTCTTGACTAATGCGTTGTAAGGCATCGACTAAACCACGCAGTTCTTCTGTAAGTTCCTCCGTTAAAGGAATGGCATTGGCTTCAGGTTCTACAGTAATACCCAGTTTTTTAAAAACGGCTTCTAAACTATTCATCATCAGAGTGTTACTCACTTCTAAAAGTATTTCAAACAGTGTGTCTTCAGACAAATCGCATCTTTCAGCGAGGACGGGAGCGATACATACCCATGGCACTTAGGCACATGAGGCTTAGGGGCAAGAGAGATTAAAACAAGAGACCATTGATAGAGGGGGGGACTTCAAGATAAGGTATCATCCTTCTTGCGTACTTTAATGAACACCACCAGATCCCTAAAATTGCGTCAATACGATACCATCTTCTGGATGACTCTATGAGGTATTGAGGGCATCAGTGGTGTGTGAACCTTTTACGCATGCCCCACATAATGGAAAAAGATTGAAGGCAATACCGAGCTACGCTATAGTATAAATAGACCTTTCAGTGAGATACGATACCTCGTTCCCTTTTTTTCTTGGTTTTTGTGTTGACTTCAACACCATGGTGTTGAAAGTAAGACTCTCCGTATTGCAATGGCTTTTTGTATGATTGACACCGACATTCGACACGCTCCCCTCATTACCGCCCTCATTACACCCTTTGATGAATACGGCAAAATTGATACGCATGCCCTAGAGCGTCTTGTCGATCATGTGTGCCACCCTGAGGGAACCCACGCACTGCTCGTGAATGGTACCACGGCAGAAGCACCGACACTCTCCTCTGAAGAAAAGCATTTGACCCTCCGTTGTGTTCAAAAAGTAGCGCCGCCCCATATGCCTATTATGGCGTGCATAGGGTCTAATGATACGGCACGTAGCATTGAAGAAGCAAAAAGTTTAGTAGAGACCACAGGCGTAAAGCATCTGTTGGTCAGTTCGCCCTATTATAACCGTCCCCCTCAAGAAGGCTTGATGATTCATTTTCAGCGGATTGCCAATGCTGTGCCTCAGACGCAACTCGTGCTATACAATATCCCAAGTCGTACAGGGGTTGAAATTGAACCCGATACCTTGGGGGTACTTTACTCATTATGCCCTAACATTGTGGGTGTTAAGCAGAGTTTAGGGTGTATGGAAACGGCGAGCCGTATTGTGCAGTTGCAACAACAGCATGGCGACAGAGTGAGACTCTGGAGCGGAGACGATGGATTGACCCTCCCCATGATGGCATGTGGGGCGTACGGGGTGGTAAGTGTCTCTGCACATGTGGTTGCACCTCAGTTACGTCGTATGATACAAGCGTTCCACGCAGGCGATATTCAAACGGCTCGCCAGATTCATCTACAGCTTTTAGACTTGCATAAAGACTTATTTCGACGACCCAATCCAACCATGATTAAGGCACTTTTAAGTGAATTGGGATGGATTTTTGACGCTGTGCGTCCGCCCTTACTCTCCTTGCATGATGTGAACCTTTTGCGGTTATTACGGTGTCATATTGACTCGCTTCAGCTACCTCAAGCACTTGATACGCTTACGAATGAAGTGACTGCCTAGCATTTTTTGGGGTTTATGGTTGGCTGATACGCCAAGGCTGATGATACTGTTTGAGCGTTTGTAGATGAGCGTTCACTTTTTGTAAATAAGCGATTCCTTTAGGGCTAATGCCAGTTTGGCTCACTTTGGTGGGTCCTTCAAAGTATGAAGCAAGGGCAGGGTCAAGCTCGGCATGGAAGCGAGTGAGTAAATACTGTAAATAGCGTGTCGTGCCTTGTAGGTTATCTTGCACTTGAAAGGGTTCTTTGACACCGAGCCAAGTGGCGGTTTGACTTTTAAGTTGTCCAAGTCCCATGGCACCTGTCACGGAAAGGGCATTGCTACGAAAAGAGGACTCAGTGGCAACGATACTTGCAATTAAACGATAATCGACTTGGAACTGACTGGAATTGTTCAAAATATGCTGGGCGAGTTGTTGACGTTCTAAAGGGGTAAGTTTTGGATTCACGTGACGGATAAAAAGTTGTAAGGCATGTTCTGGAGAACGATGGAAAAAAGGAGATTTTACAACGTGTATGTCACGCATTGGCATATCCACGCCTTGATACACAAGCGCTTGTGCTTTAGCGGTTGGGCGTGAGGGTGTGAGATGACCATGAGGTACAGGGGGTGCTGTGAGGGTATGAGGAAGCTTCTCTGACAACGTACCATGCCACTCTAGGTGTAGTGCCTGACAGGTCATGCGTCCACTCGCATGGAACACCAACACCAACCCACCCGCTAAGGCGAGGAGGATCGTCTGAAAATGGAGGCTTTTAAAGGCTAACACCTCACGGGTATCTCCTTGGAGGTATCGGGTTACGGAGTCTTATACGTCATGATGATTCAAGAAAAGCGACAAAAGCGACTTGAAAGGGGTGATTATGATAGAGCTTATCGGAAGAAACTCATTGTTTGGGTGGGTTTGATAGAAGAAATCCTATAGCTTGTGTAGTATCACGTGTAGGTGT
Source organism: Vampirovibrionales bacterium (assembly GCA_046080605.1). Taxonomy (GTDB): domain Bacteria; phylum Cyanobacteriota; class Vampirovibrionia; order Vampirovibrionales; family JAJTHC01; genus JBJTUH01. Next base: position 2,437 of record JBJTUH010000116.1, on the reverse strand, counting down.
GTACTTGCCGTGTGTAGGATGTCCCTTGCGTTTTATTGCTTTCATGTAGCGGAAACCTCTTGAGGAAAAAGGTCGGGATAGGGGCATTGAAAAAAGTATCTTGCGAAACAACCAAAAACAAAGTATCTGATTGAGCGCTACACCCTACGGTGTGAGAAACATCCGCCTTGTATCGTTTATTTGAGGTCTGTCATTGTGCTATAATAGTGTGCTGTAGGGCAAGGTTAACGCCTTGCAACGTATCTTTCCTCACGCTTTTACCCTTGTATGCTTGTCCTTATTATTGCTTCACAGAGTACCGTATGCTCATGTTTTCTCAAACCACGCTTGTGACTGAACCGTCCTCCTCAGAGACTTCCACTCCCGTGACACTGCCTGAAGGGTTAAGCTTGCCTTTTGATGTCACGATGATTCAAACCTTGATACCTCACCGATACCCTTTTCTATTGCTTGACCGTGTTGAGGCACTGACACCTGGACAGCATGCCGTAGGGTACAAATGTGTTTCCATGAATGAATGGTACTTTCAAGGGCATTTCCCAGAGCGTCCTCTTATGCCTGGGGTACTGATTACAGAAGCCTTGGCACAACTTGCCTGTGTGTGTGTCCAAGTATTGCCTGAATATAAGGGACGTTTAGGGGTGTTTAGTGGCATTGATGGCATGCGTTTTCGTCGTATGGTGCAACCTGGAGACCTTCTAAAACTCGAGGTGACTGTGACGGCTCTCCGTAAAATGTTGGGGAAAGCCCATGCCATTGCGACCGTAGAGGGACAAATTGTTGCCGAGGGTGATGTCATGTTCTCCATTTTACCGTCCACTGTCTCAATGTCTTAGGGTGTGAGGACATGTTTTAAGAAAAAAGCTTTTTTCTGAGAAGAACGCTGAACCGTGTGTGTGTTGCATGACTATGAAAGAGTGTGTTGATTAATATGATGATGTTCGCTGCTCCTAGTGCTTCGGCACTCATTGGTAAAACCACCATTCACCCTACTGCTGTGATTGACCCCTCAGCGGTTCTTGAAGATGGCGTGACCATAGGACCTTATGCTGTGGTAGGACCTGAATGTCACGTTGGGCAAGGGTGTGTGTTAGAGTCTCATGCCGTGTTGCAGCGCTGGGTACGTTTGGGGCGTGATGTACGAGTGGATAGTCATGCCACAGTAGGAGGCGCACCACAAGATTTGAAATACAAAGGGGAAAGAAGTTGGGTTGAGGTGGGAGACGGCACTCAATTACGTGAGTGTGTGACCATCCATCGCCCCACAGGAGAAGATCTCGTGACCAAGGTAGGTTCTGATTGCTTACTCATGGCTTACAGCCACGTGGCACATAATGCTGAAGTGGAACAGGGTGTGATTATGGCAAATGCGGTGCAATTGGGTGGACATAGCTTTGTCGGTCAGCGTGCTTTTATTGGTGGTGCCTGTGTGGTGCAACAGGGATGTCGTGTAGGCGAGTATGCCATTATGGGTGGGTTTGGAGGAACTCGGCAAGATATTCCTCCTTTTGCGAAAACGGCAGGCGGTGGCATGGCGGTTATTCAAGGCATTAATAGTGTGGGTTTGCGTCGTGCAGGCATGAGCTTACAGACTCGGAAGCTCATTCAAGAAGCGTTTAACTTACTCTTCTTTGAACACGCCAATTTAAGCCAAGGACTTGCCCAGCTAGAGGCTTCCTTCCCGATTGAGGAAACCCCTGAATTACAGAAGCTCATTGCGTTTGTCAAAAGTAGTACCAAGGGCTTTAGGGCTCAGTCTAAGCGTGCCATGACCCATGGTGACGGAAAACGTCAAGATGCTACCTCGTTTGAGTTTGAAGATGATGACGTTTAAAGGACGCTCCTTGGGGGACAGGCACGCCCTACGTGCCAGTGGATAGGACGCTCAAGGTTTGAGCATGTGAATGCCCTGAAGTACCCTGTCACCTAGGTCATCTGTTGTGTGATTCATTAAAGCGAGCATGGAGTAAAGCAAGTACCATGATGATGGATGTGATCATTGATTTATGTATTGTGCCTTTAGGGGTGGGTGTCAGTGTGAGTGAGTATATTGCTGCATGTGAAAAACTCATCCTTCGGGCAGGGCTTAACCATCATTTGCATGCCTATGGTACCAACATAGAGGGTGATTGGGATGCCGTCATGGCAGTTGTGAAACAATGCCATGAGACGGTTCATGCCATGGGGGCTCCTCGGATTACAACCACCATGAAGCTTGGTACTCGTACTGATAAAACCCAACACATTGAAGACAAAATTCAAAGTGTTCAGCGTAAACAGGCTTCGTCGTGAATGATGCCCGTGAGGCGAGAGTGTTATTTATGAATGTTTAATATAGAATAGAGCTTATTTATCCAAGAAAGGCTCTATTGTATGACTTGTATGAACTGCCCAAAATGTCAGGGCTCAAGTATTAAATCTGGTAAACATCAGGGGA
>JBJTUH010000115.1:0-27070 GCA_046080605.1 Vampirovibrionales bacterium | reverse complement strand
TGCTTCGCTTGAGCAGGTCAATCAGCAAGCCAGTCAATTGGGGACGCAATCGCTTGCCCATGTGTTGGGTTCACAGGGGTCTGCCTCTTTAGGTACAGTGACTTCCCAGCCGTCATCTTTAACGGTACAGCCTTTACAAGGTGGTCAATTCCCTTTTGCTTCTCCTGATGCCACACATGCTTCTGGGTTAGGCATGCCCTTGGGGGTACAGGGTGCTTCAGTAGGGGCTTCTGTGAAGTCTCCTAAGTCCACGCATAAATCGTCCAAGTTAAAAGAACTTGATATTTTATGGTCTGGCACTCAGCAGTTGTTCCATCATCGTGAGGATTCTCCTAAACATCCTTTCCTTTACTTTATTTCTGGATTTTTAGCGGGTGTGCTTGTGACACTGTTTGTGGGCTTTTTATTTCAGCCGTTGTTTAAACAAGTCGTTGATGGTTCGCAAATGTTAACGGCCAGTCCTGAAAAAGTGCTACAGCAGGCTGTGACGAGTCCATCAGAACCTTCAGCGCAAGGGATGCAAGCCTTATCACAGAAGCCAACGCTCTCTGGTGCAGTGGGTGCTACCAAAGCTCCTGCGACACCTTCTTCAACGGTGGCAGATCGTGTGTCAGCCTCTTCTTCGAGTGCTAACCCTCCCGAAACACGCAAGGAAGACAAGGGTTTGTTTTCTTGGATGAAGCCACAGGCTCAGACGAAACCTCTGATTCAAACACAGCCCCAACCTCGCAAAACTTATACGGTGCATCAGGGTGATACCCTGGCAGGCATTTGCTTAAAGGTCTATAAAACGTCTGAGCCTCGGGTGATTGACTTGGTGCAGAAAGCCAATGGTATGACGAGTCCTCATCAGTTACAAATTGATCAAACCTTGATACTCCCTCCTCTGGGTGAGGGTGGTGTTTCGTCTGCTGTGCCGCAGGCAACAACAGGGGTTCGCTCTCCTCAATAAAGAGGATGCACTGGTTAAGAACGCTTGTTGATTCAGCGCTTGCTCTTGTGTTCAACGGTTTTTAAGCTCCCCTTAGGTGTCTTTACATCAGACACCTAAGGGGGTTATGCTTTTTGTTTATGCTATACTAAACTTCATACAACAGAGGCTGGCATAACCTTCACTAAACCACTAAGTCCGCCTTTTTGAATGCTACATTTTTATTTTATTCATTGAGTCCCATTAACTATTGTACCCTAACTAAGTAGGCTTCTTATGACACTCATCGATCGTGCAACTATCCATATTCAAGCAGGACGAGGAGGGAATGGGCTTGTCAGCTGGCGACGTGAGAAGTATGTAGCCTATGGTGGTCCAGCAGGGGGGGATGGAGGACGAGGAGGAAGCGTTTATTTATGGGCGAATCCTCACATGACAACCCTTCTGGATTTTGTGCATCATCAACACTTTGAAGCCAAGCCAGGTGAAAAAGGTGGTACGAAGAACTGCCATGGTAGAGGTGCCGAAGATATGCTTATTGGCGTGCCTTGTGGCACCCAAGTGATTGATGCGACCACAGGGCAGCTCATTGCAGATTTACTGTACCCGTATCAGCGAGTGCTGGTGGCAAAAGGTGGACGAGGGGGCAGAGGGAATGCACGTTTTGCCACCCCTAAAAGACAAGCACCCTATTTTGCAGAGCCTGGAGAAGAGGGCATTGCAAGAAAAATACGTCTTGAAATGAAATTGATTGCTGATGTTGGTATTATTGGGTTTCCTAACGCTGGGAAGTCGACTTTGATTAGTACCATTTCTCGGGCAAAGCCTAAAATTGCAGACTACCCCTTTACGACGTTAGCCCCCAATTTAGGTGTGGTGTATCACCCTAGAGCCTCTCATCAAAGCTTAGTGGTGGCTGATATTCCTGGACTGATTCCTGGTGCCTCTCAAGGACAGGGGTTAGGTCATGCGTTTTTACGCCACGTGGAACGCACCAGTGTGCTTGTCCACTTGATGGATATGTCAGAGGTTCAAGTGTCTGTGGGGGACTTCCCTCATACAGGTGAGCTGGATGACCCAGAAAACTGTAAGCTATGGGCTGAACTCATTGCAACGCATTGCTGGGAAAAGGCACAGGCGATTCAGCACGAGCTTGAAGCCTTTAGTCCTCTTCTTGCGGAAAAGCCTCAGCTGTGGATATTGAGTAAAACAGATGTATTACCACAAACCCTTACCCCTTATGTTGAGGCATGGATGAAAGAAAAAATGACGCAGGCGGGGTTGAAGTATCCGTTGCGAAGTATTGCCTCTGTGACTCGGGTAGGACTTGAAGCTTTAACCTATGACCTTTTTGAATACGTTGGAACCTCCAGAGTGCAACACACCCTTGAGACTAAGTTTCAAGAGGCACATGCCCATACCATGGGGAAAGCGGTGGTACATCACGGGGTCACTTACTATGAGGTTGAAACAGATACCCGAGCCTTGCACCATCCTGAAGATCCCTTAAAAGTATTGGTCTATGGGGCTGGTGTCTACGGATTGTCAGGTACTCGTTTGATGAAGTGGGTACCTATGATTCATTGGGCAGAAGCACAGTCTGTGCATGCGTTTACGAATCTGATGCGGATGATAGGAGTCTTTGATGCCTTAAAAGCGGCGGGTGCCATGCCGGGTGATACCGTACTATTAGGGGACCAAGAAATGGACTTTTGGCCTGAGGATATGACTGAAGTGGCGGGGGTGCGTACCTATGATACGGCAAGTCTGACCACGGAAGAAGATGATGCCTTGATGCTAGGGTCATTTGCAGCGGTCGTACAGCAAGAGGAGCTTTGGGATGATGCAGAAGCAGCAGCAGGAAATGCACTCTATGAGGCTCATGAGGGGGTCTTGCCTGTCAGTTATACCCATGTAGTACGACGAGGTGTCCGTCAAGAGCGTATTACTTGGCTCATTGAAGAAACAGCTTATGAACAGTTAGATGTATTCCCCTTTGACCCTTCTTATGAAGAAAACGAGCATGAGGATGAGTTGGTCTGAGGCAGTGTTTCTTGATGTTAAACACTCGCTCGTCAAGCATGCTCGGTCTCAGGTATACTTAACATCATATGTTATTTTTCTGCGTTCTTGCTGATAGCTCTTTTTGCTAGGGGTTTCACCCTTTCCTTTTTTTATATACGTCGTGTTTGTGTTCTGTGATTGATTGCCCCTTGTTCTTAAACGTTTAAAGTACCCTATTTCTCATGATGATGATGTCTAACGCCGTGTTGTCGCACACCGAAAACCATTTGCAGACCCTCCGTAATATTGCAATTATTGCCCACGTTGACCACGGTAAAACCACCCTTGTGGATGGTATGTTTAAACAAAGTGGGGTCGTTAAGCAAAGTGATTTAGAATCTCAAGAACGCTTGATGGATTCCAATGATTTGGAAAAAGAACGTGGTATTACCATTCTTGCAAAAAATACGGCGATTCCTTATAAAGACTATCGTATCAATATTTTGGATACGCCTGGTCACGCTGACTTTTCAGGAGAAGTTGAGCGTGTATTAACCATGGTAGACGGTGTGCTGCTTGTGGTGGATGCGGTTGAGGGACCTATGCCTCAAACTCGTTTTGTGCTACGTAAGGCTTTGGCTTTAGGACTCAAAGTGGTGGTGGTTGTGAATAAAATGGATCGTCCTGCCGCCGACCCTGCCCGTGCTGTAGATAAGGTCATTGACCTCTTTATTGAGTTAGGTGCCAATGAAGACCAGCTTGAGTTCCCTACCGTGTATGCTTGTGGCTTACAAGGCTATGCCACGCTTGACCCTACGAATATGCAAGAAACCTTAGAGCCTCTCTTTGAAACCATCATTAAAGAGATTCCTTGTCCTCAAGCGGAAGCTGAGGGTGCCTTCCAAATGCAGGTTTCCACCCTTGATTATAACGACTACTTAGGACGTATTGTGATAGGTCGTGTACGTCGAGGTGAAATTAAGCCCGGTGAGACCATTACCCGTGTATTACAAGCTGACGGCTCCACGCAACAGTATCGTGTGAACAAGTTGTTTGGCTTTGAGGGCTTAAAACGGATGGAAATCCCCTTGGCACAAGCAGGTGATATTGTAGCTCTTGCAGGGGTGAATGAAGTCCAAATTGGCGATACGCTCACCCACCCAGGTACCCCTGAGGCACTTCCTCCGATTAGCCTAGAGGAACCCACACTCAAAATGACGTTTGGGGTGAATACGAGTCCTTTATCAGGGCGAGAAGGTAAGTTTGTAACCTCTCGTCAGCTTGAAGACCGTCTAAACCGTGAAATAAAAACCAATATTAGTTTACGTGTTGAGCTGGGTCCTTCTGCGGAAAGCTATTATGTGAGCGGTCGTGGTGAATTGCATCTTACCATTTTGATTGAAACCATGCGCCGTGAAGGCTATGAGTTCCAAGTGGGTAAGCCAGAAGTTTTAACCAAACAAGTGGGTGGTCAAACCCATGAGCCTTTTGAAGATGTGATGTTAGATGTCCCTGAAGATTCGAGCGGTGCTTGTATTGAAAAGCTATGTCAGCGTAAAGGGGAATTAACGCATCTTGAAACCAACAACGGGCGTACCTTGCTACAATTTAACATGCCTAGCCGTGGACTTTTAGGGTTCCGTAGCTTATTCATCCGTCTCACGCGTGGGCAGGGTATTATGAGTAGCACGTTCCGTGAATATGCTTCTTGGGCGGGTGATATTGGTAATAACCGTAATGGCGCTTTAATTGCCCATGAACAAGGCGATGCCACTGCTTATGCCATTAAGAGCTTGGAAGACCGAGGGGTGTTCTTTATTAACCCCGGTGTTGTAGTGTATCGTGGCATGATTGTAGGCGAGCAAAACCGCCAAGGTGACTTGGTGATTAATGTTTGTAAAACTAAAAAGCTGACGAACATGCGTAGTGCAGGGGCAGAAGTACTCGATGTGCTTAACACGCCTGTGGATTTAACCTTGGAATACGGGATGGACTTTATTGCGATGGATGAGTTGATGGAAGTCACCCCTCAAAATATTCGTTTGCGTAAGCAAGACCTCGTCATAAAGTAACACGCTTTTAATCATAAAAAAGATGCCTCATAACTTTTCAAGTTATGAGGCATCTGTGATAAAAACGGCAGGGCTTATTTGCTTTTCACTTTCGCAGAAGCAGAAGCTTTACTACTGGTCTTTGCACTGCCAGAAGGTCCGTCAAACAGAGAGGCAAAGGTTGTGCCAGAAGCTGCTCGTGCGGAGGAGCGTGCCATGGGAGGCTCATCCTCTATGTCACGCTCACGTGGCATGCGTCGAGGCTCAGGAGGCAATTCACGACGTATCTCAGCTCTTGCAGGACGATGATTACCCGCACTTAGGGCGTTAATCAGTGCCATCCGGTTGCGTACCGCCATGTCGTCTTTCTTATCATCTCCAGGGTCTTGTTTTGCCTTCATTGCTTGCATCATCATGAGCATGAAGGGCATCATTTGGTTCATTGCCTGATTAGGAGGAGGTGTCATAGGCTGTTGCCCTACGCCTAACTGTTGTAAAAGCTGAGGTAACCATGGGGGCATGCTTTCGGGTAATCCTCCTTGAGGTGGCATACCCGCATAAGGATTTTGTCCTAATGCAGCCGCTTGAGCCTGAGCTTGAGCTAAGGGGTTGAACCCATTCATGGGCATTCCGTTAGGCATCCCGCTCATTGGCATGCCATTGGGCATACCATTCATGGGCATTCCGTTAGGCATCCCGTTCATCGGCATCCCATTGGGCATGCCATTAGGTGGCATAGGTGGGAAACCAGGGCGTTGAGGCATCATTTGAGGACTTAAGGGCATAAAGGTACCATTATTTGCCATCCCGATAGGTGAACCATTTTGAGAAATGGTAATGGCGTTGGGTCCTCCATTAATGTTAATATTGGTTCCCATTCCTTGTAAGGATTGATTGATAGAGGGTGGAACAGGTGGAATACTGGGTGCAACGGGTGGTTGATTAAGTACTTGCACTTGTGGGTTTGTACTTTGAGGATTTTGGTAAATATTAATGGTATTGCTTAGAGAAGGGGTTGGTGTGGGGGGGAGGGGTGTGGGTTGTTGTCCTAAAATAATATTGGTACTTAAAGATAAAGGAGCAGTAGGTAATGCCAGTGGGCTAGGTAATGATGCAGGAGGAGGAGGGACATTCACCGTGGTTGAAGGTGGTGGTGGGGGAGGGGTGTTGGGTAAGGTTATTGGAGGAGGGCTGGTACTCATCGTTGCACCACCACCATTGGCTGAAGCATTCACCGAAGGTGTATTTGCAGCATTCACAACTGAGACTGGTCCTGAAGCACCGTTAATGGTAACGGATTGAGAAATACTACTCATCATCATAGGGTTAAATTAAACTCCCTCTCTTGGAATACGAAACATACAACGACAGGGGACTTGGGAAGAAGGGAAGCGTTGATACCCTACCTCTCTGTTGAACTGAGCAGGTCTTTATGGGTACCTTGCTCCCATGTTTATTTTACGAACTCACACTCAGACGTGCCTGAGCTGACGAGTACCATGGTGTATTTCTCTTTCATACATGATTCTCAAACGTGTTATCACACCCAGTTGATACCTGACGATAAATACAATAGGCGTACTCTGTTATTAACGGTATCGGATAAGTTAAATTGCCTCTTGAATGAAAAAACGACATCCCTAGGTACATTTTGTTACATTTTGAAATGTTTGGATTTATGTGATGGGTTGAGAGGCTTGAAATAATACAAGAGCATCTCGATGAATGACCTCTTCGGGGAGGTCTTTCACATCGGGTAGAGGTGTAAGTGCGTGTATTTCTTTACTAGAAAGCCCCTTAATACGCATGAGTGTATGCGAAGAAACTTTTATTTGTCCTCGTCCCAGCTCTTCATGGTGTTGTGTTTGCAGAGAAATAACCGCTCCTGCCTTAAATGAGCCGTGTACTTCCAATACGCCTACAGGTAGAAGACTTGCCCCTTTGTAAAGGGCTTCAATCGCTTTTTCGTGGAGTATCACGACTCCTTGGGTACCTGAAGCATAGCCTATCCATTGTTTTTTCTGGTTCAGTCGTATGTGTTCGTGACCTAACAGAAGTGTGCCTTTCGGAGAGGCTTGTTCAAGGAGTACCTGTGTAATCACGTTTGCTTCAAGTCCTGAAAGTAATAGGGTGTCTACGCCAGCAATGGCTGCAATTCTGATAGCCTCTAATTTGGCACCCATGCCTCCTCGTCCAAAGGCTGAACCTCCTTGCATTTTAACGGTTTGTAAACTATCAAAAGACTCTACTAACGGAATCGCAGACGCATCAGGGTTCAGTTCGGGGTTCTCGGTAAAAAGACCAGGTACTTGCGTTAAAATCACTAAGACATCTGCTTGTAATTTGGCAGCCACTAAGGCGGAAAGGCGGTCATTATCTCCAAAGCTTTTCGTGGTGGCATCTTCTTTGAGTTCAGCGGTGTGTACCGTGTCATTTTCATTCAAAATGGGGATGACTCCTGAACTCAGTAGGGTGGTCAGTGTTTTTTCAAGGTTTAAATAACGTTCTCTTGAGGTGAAATCTTCGTCGGTTAGCAACACTTGAGCCGTTGCAATCCCAAGCGGACTCAGAAGTTCACGCCAAATGTGCATTAAAAGAGGTTGTCCTACGGCTGCGGCAGCCTGCTTTTCTGCAAGTGTTAAAGACTTGTCTAACCACCCTAACACACTACGTCCTAAGCCTACCGCCCCTGATGAGACCACAATCACTTCCTTACCTACCTTTTTGAGCTGCATCAGTTGAGCGGCTAAATTACGAAGCCTATCAACCGCAAGCAAATAATAAGGAGGCATAGAAGCTTGAGGGGTTCCTTTGATGCTCGCATCCACAATGACCTGTGTCCCAAGCTTGACCACAATACGATGAGCATTACGGGCAATTTCTTCGATGTGAGGAGTCAATTCGGTAAGCGTGGACATAGGGTATGTATCTAACACGAAAGCGGTGAGGTTATTTTATGAGCTGGGTAATATCGTTATAAAAGACGAAGGCACTGAGAAGTAAAAATGCCCAAAATCCTAAGGTGCTTAATATGCCCTGAACTTGCTTGTTGAGTTTTTTACCCGTGATGGTTTCAACAACAATGTATACAAGGTAGCTACCATCCAGAGGAGGAATGGGTAGGAGGTTCATGACAGCTAAAATCATGCTAATGACGGCGGCTAGTAAAATACCACTGTGCAAGCCGTCTTTTTCGATAATTTTAGCACCCGCACTTACAATACGTACAGGTCCTGCCAGTTCTTCTTTTTGAATGCGTCCTGTGACGAGTCGGGTTAATCCTTCAGTGTTTTGTGCTACCACACCACTTAAAAAGTCCCAAGCACTTATTGAAGCATCGGCGATGCCTTCTGAAGGAATAGACACATTACTTTGCCCCAGTTGAATGCCAATACGTCCCTTTTCATCAGGCAGTAACTGAATGAGGCGTTGAGGTGTCACCAAGACAGAAGGCTCTGTGAGCGTTTCTGTATGTGAGGGTGATGCGTTACTTGCGTTTAATAGAGGTAAGGCTTCCTGACGAACGACCAGTGTGACAGGCTGCTGAGCATGGGTTTTAAGGGTTTCCATGAGGGTTTGTACCCCCGTGGCGGGGTACCGAGAAAGAGGTGTTTCCCCTACCTGTAAAATATGGTCTCCTGAGCGTAAGCCTGCAAGTGCAGCAATACTTGGCTTGACGAGTGTTGCCGTTAAGGGGGTGATACGTTCCATGCGACGCTCAAAGGTGAGTTCATACAATGAGCCATCTAGGCTTTGCACTTTCTCTAGTGTCTGAAGCATCGGAGCGTAAGTGGTTTCTAAGGTTTGTCCATTCAGTAACAAGCGTGCTTCCGTACTGAAGGCACCTTCAGAGGGCATTGTAAGATAGCTACTGGGCTTGTTGGTATACTCTGTGAGTGTATTTAAAATGAAAACATCGGCACCTGGTTTACCCCAGCCCATAAAAATCCAAAAAGTAAGTACCCAAGCCAGTAATGCGTTCACGGCAACCCCTGCGAGTACAATCGCTGTTTTTTGAAGGGGAGGTTGGTTTTCAAAGCGTTTTTTAGACCCTAGTGGGATACGACTTCCTGCATCATCATCAGGAAATGCCACGTATCCCCCTAGAGGTACTGGATGGATACACAGCTCTAAGCTATCCTGCCCAGAACCTAGTTGCCCCTTCCATAAAGGTTTGCCAAACGGTAACCCTAGGCCAAAACGTTCAACTTTGACCCCACACCAACGAGCCACAAACAAATGTCCAAGTTCATGTGCTACTATCAATAAACTAAATAATAACAGCATCCATAGTAGTGACATGGGCGATACACTCGGTTCCTAAACCTAAAAACAATGATACTTCATGAAACGTAAGAGGTGGTATAACCTTGAGTCTGATGCAGACGTAAGGACAATAAGCTTAACAGTGGCGAGAAGGAGACAGGTTCATTGCTATACTAGAGGCTATTATGTGACGCTAAGAACTATCTCTTAAACTTTTGAAGTATAACGTAATCAATGCCTAAAACTCAAGCCTCATCGCTTTAGACACGAACAAAGTTCGAATATTTGGCGTAGTTTTTTGGTTTAATTTAAGGTACAATTGAGACCCCATCTTTTTATCAATTATAATGATAGCTTTTAATGATCTCTTGGGTGGGTGCCTATGGGGTGTTAAGGGGTCTTATAGTTTGCTCTACCCCTGCGTTTTTGGACTGTGATAGCGATAAGCTCCTTTTTCGTGGCTTTGCCTATAGTGTGTGGTTAGTTTTTTAAAAATATGTCAAGCATGTTGATAGATCTTCCGTAAAGATCTTGCTTGAAGGGTTAGTATTTTCGGTAGTGTGTGTTTTATGGTTAGCATCATGGTTTTAAAGGTGGTATCGGGTATGCCTCAGGTCTCCTTAGGGTTACAACACGAAATTAATGGATTAATGTTGCGTAAGCTTCATGGTGGATTGTTTGGCATTGAACCCACCCCGCCCGTGACGAATCCTGATCTGTTAAGTGTGGTGTACACTCCTGGGGTTGCCCAACCTTGCTTGGAAATTCAAAAAGACCAGCTCATTTCCTTTGATTACACGATGCGTGGTAACACTATTGCCATTGTTTCTGATGGGTCTGCTGTATATGGGTTAGGGAATACAGGTGCTGAAGGTGTCATTCCTATTTTAGAATCAAAGAGTGTTTTACATAAAACGTTTGCAGGTGTTGATGCTGTCCCCCTTGCAATTCATGGCAAAACCACACAAGAACAAGTGGAAACCCTTCGTTTATTAGAGCCTACCTTCGGAGGATATCAGCTTGAAGGTATCTCCTCTCCACGATGTTATGAACTTGAGGAACAGCTCCAACGTTCCGTTCAAATTCCTGTGATGCACGGCGAAAAAAGTACTGCTGTGGTGGTGGGTGCGGCACTCATTAACAGTCTAAAACTAGTCAAAAAACGTTTGGCTGATGCACGCATTGTCATTTATGGTGCGGGGCATTCGGGTATTACAACGGCTCGCCTATTGATGGCTTTAGGGGCAAAGCATATTCGTTTATGCGATGAAGCTGGCATTGTCTACAGTGATCGTCCCCGTGCGATGAATTGGGTGAAAGCAGACATTGCGTTAAAATCAAACCCTGAAAACGAAGCAGGCTCGCTGGAAGATGCCATGCGTGGTGCCGATGTGTATATTGGGTTTAAAGATGGGTTTGTTCTTGATGTGAGCTTACTCACGATGATGAGTGATAAACCCATAGTGTTTGCTCTGTCGCTACCCGAACCTGAAGTGGCGTATGAGACTGCCAAAGCCGCAGGAGCCTATATTATTGGAACACAGTTTGCGAACCATCCTAATGTGTTTAGAACCGCCATGGCGTATCCTGGTATTTTTAGAGGTGCCTTAGATATTCGTGCCACCTCTATTACAGATGCCATGTTGGTAGCGGCTGCCTATGCACTGGCAGGGATGGTGACAGATGATTGTTTAACGCCTGACCATATTCTACCTTCTGATATTCATGCACCTGTGGCGGCAACGGTGGCACGTGCGGTGGCACAAAGTGCTATTGAAACAGGGGTAGCACGTATTCATAAATCGCCCCAGTACATTGAAAACCGAGTGAATATGTTTGTCCAAAAAGGAAAAGAAGCTTGGGTATTGCCTGAAGTTCCCTTGCCTCCTGATGCTACAGCGGGGGAGCGTGCTATGGAATTGCGTCGACGCTACCAAGGCGGAATTCAGACAGCAACGCATGTACATATCAGCAATCCGCAAGTGTATCAAGCATTGTATGGTAAGGCGAATTTAGTGAAGGCATGCCGAGAGGTTCTAAGTAATCCTGACAGTCTGTATGACCTAACCTGCAAGGGAAATCTTGTCGCAGTCATTACGGATGGTAGTGCCGTGCTGGGGCTTGGTAATATTGGCGCTGGGGCTGGGATGCCTGTTATGGAAGGTAAATCAGTGCTGTTTAAGTCTTTTGGTGCGGTTGAAGCGTTTCCGATTTGTATTAAAACCCAAGATACGGATGAAATTGTAGAAACCGTGAAGGCGATTGCACCTATTTTTGGAGGCATCAACCTTGAAGATATTGCAGCGCCTCGTTGCTTTGAAATCGAAGAGCGTCTTATTGAGGAGACTGACATCCCTATTTTCCATGATGACCAACATGGCACCGCTGTGGTGTGTGTTGCAGCCATTTTAAATGCCCTCAAGGCGGTACAAAAACCTATTGAAAGTATTCGTATTGTTGTGAATGGTGCAGGGGCTTCTGCCTTGAGTGTATCTCGTCTGCTACTGCTTGCGGGAGTCAAAGACATGATTATTTGCGATACCAAAGGTGCCATTTATGAGGGTCGTCCTTATGGGATGAATCCGTTTAAAACACGTATTGCGAAGCTGACCAATCGGGAGAAACTTGAGGGGCAACTTGATGCAATGATTCAAGGGGCTGATGTGTTCATTGGTTTATCCGTACCTGGGGCACTCTCTCAAGCGATGGTGCGTCGTATGAATCCTGATGCGATTGTGTTAGCGATGGCGAACCCCATTCCTGAAATCTTACCCCATGAAGCCCTTGCAGCAGGTGCTAAAATTGTAGGAACAGGACGTAGTGACTTCCCCAATCAGGTCAATAACTGTCTTGCCTTCCCTGGTATTTTCCGTGGCACCCTAGATGTGAGAGCCCATCGTATTAATGATGAAATGAAGCTTGCTGCCGCAAAAGCCATTGCTTCTTGTGTGGACAGTGCGTCTATTAGTCAAGGAACCGTCATTCCCTCTGTCTTTCAGAGCAATGTGCATTTAAAAGTTGCCGCAGCTGTGGCACAAAGTGCGATTGATACTGGGGTTGCCAGAGGAAGCCTGACTCCTGAACAATCCAGAGATCGTCTTGCAACTTTCTTGAAAACAGGAACTTGGTTGTCTTTTTAGACAAGGTTTCTGTGGCTTAAAAGAGCTTCCAGGGCACTCTTTCTGAAGCATGCTCTTTATCAACACGCAGTGATGCTTCATCACGTGAGATACACCATCTAGTGTATCTCACGTTGATTGCGATGAAGTCTCTCTCATGTTTAGAGACCTCGTATGCTATACTTGAGTGGCTTATGCTTTGATTTGTTCTCTTATGTGTATTGACTCCTAACCCTCTCATGATGACTCGCCCTCTCCTTCACGCTCTGACACGTCCAGACACGCTCGCTTTGGCACTTGAGCCTCAGTTTTTTAATACCCTTTCCCGTACGTTAGAGCCTTTAAGGCTTAAAACAGACGGAAAGGTCAATATGTATGTCTGTGGTCCGACGGTGTATGATGATGCACACTTGGGGCATGCCCGTTGTTACATGACATGGGATGTTCTTTTTAGGTGGTTATGCGCACTCGGGTATGAGGTGACGTACGCCAGAAATGTGACAGATGTTGATGATAAAATTCTTAAACGTGCCGTAGAACGAGGCGTAACGCCTCAAGACATTGCGGAAACCTATCATCAACGGTTTCAAGAAGACATGAATGCCTTGCACGTGCTACCCCCTACGCTTGAGCCTAAGGCCACCGAACATATTGATGTGATGCATGAGGGGATTCAGACACTGATAGAAAAGGGCTTTGCCTATCCAACACCTTCAGGGTCTGTGTATTTTAGAGTCAATCATTGGCAAGCTTACTGTGAAGCTGATACCCATACGTGTTGCCATCCGTATGGTCATTTAAGCGGTAAAACGCTTGAAAGTCTGGAAGCAGGTGCAAGGGTTGAGCCTGACCCTGAAAAAGAGCATCCGCTTGACTTTGCCCTGTGGAAAAGTGCCTCTGTACAAGATGGCGTGTATTGGCGTTCTCCTTGGGGAGAGGCAGGTCGTCCTGGATGGCATATTGAGTGTTCTGCCATGAATTATGCAACCTTTGCAGACCAGTTAGATATTCATGCAGGAGGGGCAGACTTAATGTTTCCTCATCATGAAAATGAAATTGCTCAAAGTGAAGCTTGGACAGGGCAACGCCCTTATGCAACCTTGTGGATGCACAATGGGTTTGTGAATGTTGAAGGTGAAAAAATGTCTAAAAGTTTAGGGAACTTTACCACGGTACGGGGTTTATTGGAAACCTTTGATGCAAACACCGTGCGGTATTTTCTGTTGCAGCATCATTACCGTATGCCTGTGGACTTTAATGAACAAGCCTTGACAGCTTCTCGGACACGCTTGAGTAAGTTAGCTCAGGCATTGTTGCCAGAGATTGACTTGAACACGTTTCAGGTGTCTCTCAAGGAACTACCCTTGTCTTTCTTAACAGCCATGGCACAAGATATGAACACCGCCCAAGCTTTAGGTATCCTCAATAGTCAACTGAAGACACTCAAGCATTTAAACACTCATGAGGAAAAAATAGCACTTAAAACTTCTTTGCTAGGGTGTTTGGTGTTATTAGGTTTTAATGTATCCGCCATGGCAACGCAGTTTCTTGGCTCGAATGTTACCAGTGATACCCGTTTGGAAGGTACTTCTACGGGGTGTCTCCCTGATGGTACTTATCAATGGGTTTCATCTGACCCTATTCCTTCTACGTGGCCAGAAGCGTTGTGGCCTAGTATCCAGGAAGCACTGAAAGGTTTACCTGAAGGGCTTATTTCATTAGAAGAGCAACAAGCACTTCAAGACCTTCCTTCCTTAATGCGTTATCGTCAGCAAGTTCGGACTGAAAAACGTTGGGAGGTGGCGGATGCTTTACGTAACGTTTTGGCGAGCTCAAACGTGAAAGTCATTGATAAGAAATAAGTAGTCCATGATAAAAGTGACATCTCCCGTTAGATGCTCTAACGGGAGATGTCGCTTGTCATGAGTAATGAGCTTCTTGCTGTGGTGGTTAGCCCAAAACGCTCAAGCGAGTTGAGTTGTGATGCCCATGGCTATGATGGTTGTTTGTGGATTCTTGACGCTTGATAAGCTCTTGAAGAGTCTTTGCAAGCTCATCGCCATTAGGGTTTTCTTCTGGACTGGGTGGTTGAGGGGGGCGAGGAGGTTGTTCTACGAATGAAGTGCGGATGGGGGTTGAGTGAGGTAAAAAAGGAATACGCATTAAAAAATCTCCTCAATCTTTAGGCTTGTGGTTACCAAGTGATACAATAGTGACGAAAAAGAGTAAAAACCCTACGAGTGTATTTAACACCCTTGTGGTGCGTAACACCGTATAGTTTACTGTACTCTTTCAAGGCGTTTTGTCTAGTCTGTAACATAGGGGGTGATGCTTCACGGTTGGCATGATTGCATCAGAGTGATGGATGGCATACCTAAGGTTTAAGGGGGTTCAAACAGCTGAATACACATGCTGCAACAGTAGGCTATCCTGTTGGGATGCTACGATATGCGTTGAGGATGCCTTGTTCTGTATTCATACTGAACGAGAAGCTCAATACGTCATAGAGGCAATGATTATGGTATGCTTGAAACATGGCATGACATGACCTGCTCATGGTTTACTTGCCAGTATGTATTTTTGGTGTGGTCATCCTGTATTATCTTTCCCTTTGTGTAAGCAGTGTGTACGCTATGGCTCTACTTTTTCCTCGTTTTTTAACGTATGTACCGTGTATGGTCTGTGCATGGGGTGTCGTTTTAGTCACTCTCTTAGGAGGAGGATACTCAAGTATGGCACAGGAGCAGTCTACTCCTGAACTTGGTGCTACAGAGACCTTAGGGCAGCCTTCTCCTGTGATGCCTGTGAAGAGTTGGTTTAGTACGCTCAAACCTTTAAACCCCAAAACTCGTACGGAAGAATCTTCTCTACCCCCTTCTACCTCAAGTGATGCCTCACTTGATACGCCTGCTTCTACGCCTACTTGGAGTGCGGAAGATGTCAAAACCCAGTTAACGGGCTGTCTTGAAAAACACGCTGAGTTCATGACATTAAGTTCCTTGCTTGAGCTTACAGCCGTACAGTGGCTCCCGAGTGATACAAGCCAGCTTACTTTTTTGGCACCCACAAACCTTGCGTTTTCCTTACTTCCTCCAGGACGTTTGGAGTGGTATCTTGCACCAGAACATCAAGTAGAGCTTGTAACCTTATTACAGTACCATTCCATTCCTGAACTTGGGCTTGACCAGCTCCCTACCTTGACGACTCGGCAGAAAACGGTTTTAAACAAGCCTAAAAACTTGTATGGAAAAGCGGTCTTGTTGAAAAAACAGCGGTTGGCTCAACGCTTGAAGTCAGGAGGGAAAGACACCGTGAGTGTCAAAATACAAGGTGCTACAAAATTGACAACCGCTTACTATAGTCAAGCCCTTACTTGTGAGACTTCCCCTGCTATTACTATTTTACCGATTATGCAAGTGATTACGCCAAAGCCCTAATGTCAGATGCTTGGCTTGTAACATCCTTTTGTGTCCATTACACTAAAAGGAAACCGTATGTGTATGTTTTGGTGCGAGTCTCTTATGGATGATTCCCCCTGTGATGTTGCCCTAGCTTGTGGTGTGTGTCAAGTTTGTTTATACACTGAATAGTGAAA
Organism: Vampirovibrionales bacterium; assembly: GCA_046080605.1. Lineage (GTDB taxonomy): Bacteria > Cyanobacteriota > Vampirovibrionia > Vampirovibrionales > JAJTHC01 > JBJTUH01. The sequence continues at coordinate 11,104 of JBJTUH010000115.1, read as the reverse complement.
ACTGGCATCCCTCTAAGCGATGTGTTTAAAGCGATCTAAAACGACCTCATGATGATGTTTACTTCCGTCTCTACGACTCCTTTCCAAGAAACGATTGCCTATACGCCTGTGTTGTCTGATGTGATTACGTCAGTGGCTGGGTATGAAAAGTACGAAGCAGTCATTGGGTTAGAGGTTCATGTGCAATTAAACACACATACCAAGCTCTTTACATACAGCTCTACACGTTTCGGAGATTCCCCTAATACGAATACGGACCCTGTCACGTTTGGGCTTCCTGGGGTGTTACCTGTATTAAATGCTACGGCACTGAAGTATGCTATTCAGATTGGTTTGGCATTGGAGTGCCATATCGCAGAAGAAATTGAGTTTTCACGCAAGCAATATTTTTATCCCGACCTACCCAAAGGGTACCAAATTTCTCAGTTTGACAAACCTTCTTGTCTTGCGGGTACGATGACTCTCAGTAACGGGCGAACCATCCGTATTACTCGTGCTCATTTGGAAGAAGATGCGGGTAAGTTGGTGCATGTGGGTGCTGATGGACTTGCAGGTTCTTTGTATAGTTTGGTGGATTTAAACCGAGCTGGGACACCCTTGGTTGAGATTGTCTCAGAACCCGATATTCGAGATGCTGAAGAAGCCCGAGAGTACCTCACAAAACTTCGTAGCATTGTACGCTATTTAGGCGTGTGCGATGGTAACCTTGAAGAGGGCTCAATGCGGTGTGATGCCAACGTAAGTGTGCGTCTTAAAGGAACCACCGCTTTTGGTACGAAAACCGAAGTGAAAAACATGAATAGCTTTCGCGCGGTTCAACGAGCCATTGATGCCGAAATTGCCCGCCAAATTGAACTGATTGAATCGGGTGGGACTGTCAAGCAGGAAAGTAGACTGTGGCATGAGGCAACCCAAAGCACGCAACTCATGCGGAGTAAAGAGGAAGCTCATGACTATCGCTATTTCCCTGAGCCTGACCTTCCTGTCTATCGTATGGCACCCGCCTATATTCAATCGCTTAAGGATGCCTTACCCGAATTACCCCATCAGCGTGTGGCTCGCTTACAGCAAGCACCATATCATCTTTCTGAGTATGATGCAGAAGTATTTACTGAGTTTAAAGAATTGGGTGATTTCCTAGATGCCACTTATGCAACAGGAAAATTACATACGCCAGCCCGTGTTAAACTGGCAGTTAACTGGATGATGGGTGATGCCACTGCTTGGTTGAAACAAGAAAAAAAGACGTTTGACACGTCGTCCATGACACCTACCAACTTAGCCGACTTAGTCGCACTGCAAGATGAGCAAGTGATTAGTTCTGCAGGAGCAAAACAGCTTTTAGTTAAGTTACTGGAAGAAGGGGGCAAGGCTGGGTTTGAGGCTCAACATTGGGTTGAGACCTTACAGTTAGCCCAGATTTCTGATGAAGCAACCCTAAAAGCGTTTATTCTTGAGGTGATGGCATCGAGTCCTAAAAATGTAGAAGAGTACCGAGCAGGCAAAACAAAACTGCAAGGCTTCTTTGCAGGACAGGTGATGAAGGCAACGCAAGGGCGTGCAAACCCCGTGGTCTTGAATCAGCTCCTTCCTTCTTTACTTCAAGGGTAGTGCTTGTGGCATTTCTGGAACGCCGCTTTTTGAATGAGTGTACGGTATGAGTCTTAATCCTATAATGCCTGCTGCCATGCTTAACCACCCTACCCCTTATGCTGCTCAAGTTCCAACTGTGTTACAGGTGGAACATTTGTGGAAGCATTATCCTGTGTATTCCGAGGGTTTACTTCGTAAACGTATCGGTAGTGTGCAGGCTGTGAATGGTGTTTCTTTTACCCTCGCTCAAGGTGAAACATTGGGGATTGTAGGGGAGTCTGGGTGTGGAAAGTCGTCCTTGGGAAAATTACTTCTCCATCTTGTCGAGCCTGACCAAGGAACCGTCTGGGTGAATGGTGTGAACTGGACCCGTCTCAGTGCTTCAGAGCGTCGCCCTTATCGTGCTTCGTTTCAGTGTGTCTTCCAAAACCCGTACGATAGCTTAAATCCTAAAATGCGTATTCAGGATGCTTTAGTTGAGCCGTTGGAAATCCATGGCAAGGGGACAAAACGTGAACGTTTAGCCTTGGCGGTGCAACGGCTTGAGGAAGTAGGCTTAAAAGCGTCTGACCTTACACGGTATCCCGATAGTTTTTCTGGAGGACAACGACAACGCATTAATATTGCACGTGCCTTGATGCTGAATCCTCCGCTATTACTGGCAGACGAGGCGGTAAGTGCTTTAGATGTGTCTGTTCAGGCACAGATTTTGAACTTACTTAAAACATTGCAACAGCAGATGCAGACCAGTTATGTTTTTATTTCACATAACCTTGCTGTCGTGAGGTACATGAGCCATCGGATTGCGGTGATGTATCTTGGAGCATTCGTAGAGCTTGCTCCTAGCGAGGCTCTATACCATCAGCCTTTACATCCTTATACGCAAGCACTGTTAAAAGCCATACCTCAGCTAGAACGCTCCACCTCATCAGTCTCTCAGGGCTTGCACCCAACGTTGAGTTGGGCAGAAAAAGCACTAGGAGGAGAACCCCCTAACCCGATTCATCCACCTTCTGGGTGTCGGTTTCATCCAAGGTGTCCTCAAGCCCAAGCACACTGCAAAGAAACGGCACCTGTGCTTGAAGAAAAACGCCCCAATCATTGGGTGGCATGTCATGAAGTCCCCTTGACACTGTTGCATGAGGTCTCTGAAGCTTGACGTATTGTTTTGTGTTTAAGCAGTGAGTTAGATACTACACCCTAGCGTTTCAGGAGGTTTATTGCATGGTTTCTGTTCCTGCCATGGCATTCGAGTGTTTGGATAGCGGATTGATTCCTATGGTTGAGTCTTTGTCTCATCAAGGATGGCAATACTTGGGAGTCTGTCACCCTGAAGGGCAGACGATGGTTGAACCTACTAAAATGTATTTAGAAAAAACCTTTCGTTTTCCAACGTTTGTAGATGCCGTAGCGTTTGTGAATGCACTGACCCCATTGGCAGAGAACGCAGGACATCATCCTGATCTTGTCGTGGGATGGGGGCGTGTGGTAGTGCAGCTTTCCACTCATGATGCTGGGCATCGTGTGACTCTTAAAGATGTGGCACTGGCACAGGCTTTTGATCACCTTGTCCCTTAGAGGCTTTCTTTTGCAAGTATTGTTTCTGATACAATCATAGTATTTATTCTGTCTTTATCCTGTTTTTAGTTCAAGAAAGTGTTTGATGATGGCAACCATTACTGAAAAAGATGTAACGCATGTTGCAAAACTTGCTTCCTTAGCCCTAAGCTCTGAAGAGTCTCGGCAGTACCAAGATGATTTGGAAAAGATTTTGGGTATGATTGCTCAACTCAATGAGCTTCCTTCTGAGACGGTTGCAACCTTGGAAGAACATTACCATGCGGGGGTTGTGATGGTGGATGGTTCAGGGTATCAGTTACGAGAAGATGTGGTTCAAGAGGGTGTGTCTAGGGAAGCACTCATGCAAAATGCACCTGACACAGAGGAAGGCTTTTTCCGTATTCCTAAGATTTTAGCAACCTAAAGCACTCTTCTTTGAAGGGGCTGAGAGATGCTTCTCCCCCGTGAATCTCAGTGTTGTTATACCTCTAAAAGGATGATTTAAGGAGTGAACCATGGCTCCACCCTCTTGGTCTATGGCGTTTTTAATCGCAAATGGTATTTTTTTATTTGTGTACCTTTTGCTGGTGAGTGAACGATTCCCTAAAGTCATTGTGACCCTTTCGGGTGCTGTACTGCTGATTTTAACGGGCATTGTGTCACAGGAAGAAGCCCTTCATGCGATTGACTTTAATGTGATTAGTCTTCTGTTGGGGATGATGATTATGGTGAACATCCTCAAACAAACAGGAGGTTTTGAAGTTTATGGGCTGAAGTTGGCTCGTGCTTTGGCAACAAAGGTACAAGGGACGCACTCCGAGAAACATTTACTAGCCATACTATTTGTTGTCTTGAATATTCTTACAGCGGTGGGTTCGGCATTACTCGATAATGTGACCATGGTGATGCTTATGGGGAGTGTGACGCTTGCCCTCGCAAAACCTTTACGTTTGCCTGTGATTCCTTTTGTATTGGCACAAGTGTTATGTTCCAACGTAGGAGGGTCGGCAACGTTGATTGGTGACCCGCCTAATATCATGATTGGTAGTGCGGCGAAACTAGATTTCATGACCTTTCTGTTACACGTGGCACCCTGTATTGTGTTTACGCTACCATGGGTGATTCTTTTTCTTGTGTGGGTCTTTCGTAAAAACTTATGGGAGAATGCTTCTGGGGTTGCATTGGTGGATACACTTGAAGGCATGCACCCTGAACAGGCATGGAAGCAGCCACGTTTATGGCAGCAGGGTGTATGGGTATTGGGGTGTGTGCTTTTAGGGATGTCACTGCATCATGTCATTCATCAAGAGGTAGGTACCCTTGCTTTGGCAGGTGCGGTGTGGATGCTCTGCTTACAGAAACCTGAGAATATTTGGCAGGATATTGAGTGGGATACGCTCTTCTTTTTTATTGGGCTTTTCATTCTTGTGGGTGCGTTAGAAAAAGTAGGAACTTTGCACTTACTGGCTTCAGGTCTTACGGGGTTAACGCAAGGCGATGTGTCTTTCTTGAAGCAAGTATTGCTTTGGGGGTCTGCCCTTTGTTCGGCTTTAGTGGACAATATTCCCTACACCGCAACCATGATTCCTCTGTTGAAAGAGGTCACCCTGGCATTACCTAGCGTGCAGCAAACCTATGTGGCTCAGACGCATGTGCTATGGTGGAGCTTGGCGTTAGGTGTGTGTTTAGGTGGGAATGCAACACTCATTGGTGCGACGGCAAATGTTGTAGGTGCTGAAATGTTGCGTCATCAAGCCGACGTGCATTTAGGTTTCAAGGATTTTTTGCGTATTGGTCTGCCCACTACATTACTTACGCTAGTTCTTGCAAGTCTTTATCTTGCCATTCGTTATCCATAGCGTATACTAGAAACACGAACTTTGGTGTGTGTTTTTCATGTTACATGCTGTTGATAGCCTTTCATAATGAAGCATCATGATGTGGTTTAGACAAAAAATTATTTATTGGCGTGTTTCGTCTCAAGATACTGCACTGAGTATGCCTTTACAGGCGTGGTTAGAGCGTTATCATCAGATGTTGGCTGAAGATACGTCTGATGTTGAGCCTCTGTCGTGGTCTGAAGAGATGCCTGTGCATTATCCTGTGGTTCCCTTTGAGGTTGAAGCACAGGTGTTTCATCAGTTAGCCCAAGAAGTTGGTATTTATCTTCATCAGGTCACCTCCTTTCGTGCCTTGTTAGAGTCCATGAGCCTATTACAACCTGATTGGGTACTGATTGGTGTAGATGAGGCGATTTTATCCGTGTATGGTACAACTCTTGAGTCTGACTATGAGGGTAATGAACCAACCTTTAAAACAGTAGAGCAAGGGCTTTCAGCACTCATTCCTCATATTAAAAAGGTGTTGCTATTACAACAGCGCCTCTGGATGGAGCATCCTTTGTCTTTAGGGAGCGAGATCCATCAGCTTCAGAAAGAACTTCCGTCTCGGATTCCTTTGTTTGTGTGGCATCTTCCGCCCGATGCAGAACGATTAACACATACGACTGGATTCATGCCTCACATCACGGAGCATCGTAAGCCATGTAGCACTCAACCGCTTGCGTTGGGTTATTCCCTTCCTGAGCTTAAGGCACATGAAGAGAAAGAGACCGAAGTTTTTGTATCTGCAGAGTACCCTCCCTCTGACACTGACCATGAAACAGAGGTTTCCCGTCAGCGTGCCTCAGAGACCTCTCATCAGTGGCTGATTTTACAACATTTGTTTGATGGTGCCGATGATGTCTTAGCTAATACCCTCGGAGAACTGGAGGTCACGATTCGACTTTTGGCACATAGCAGACGTTTGGTAGAATCTCAACGTTGGCCTGATACCCTTTCGCCCACGTCAAGTGTTTTGCAAAGGTTCTTACTACGGGAAGTGGCACAAGCACAGCTTGCCATGGCAGAGTCTTATCAGCAACAAAGGTATGCGCAAGCGTCTCGATGTGTTTCCTCTTGGGATGTTGTTTCTGAGGGCAGTACACCTTCCGTTGAAACCCCTGAAACCATTGAGGCTTCTTTTGCACAAGTGGTCTCAACCCCTCAAGCTTGGATGGCGATGTTCAAAATCAGGGCATGGGACAGTTTAAAACGTTTATATGGTAAGTCTTTTAGTGATGAAACCACCTTTATTACCTCACGATTGCTTTTCCAGGAACTTCAAGGGCAAGAAGTGGTGTTTCAGCTGACGGGGGATGTCTTTGTATGGTGGGGATATACCCATCAGCGTGCTGAAGTGATTGCTGATATGCTTACACAACAGTGGCGGAATATCGTGCAACAAGAACTCTTTCAGCCTTTAGGACACCACATGCCTGAAATGCTTGTGGAGTCTTTTCACCCTCAACTGACCCAACGGTACCCTTCCCCTGCACTTAAAGCAATCGTTGCCCCTGTGAGCTGGCGAGGTCATGAGTTGTTTCAACTGACTGGTGCCACTCAAGAAGATGCTTTGGGGGTCTCTGCCTTGAAAGATAGCTTATCAGAGGAGTACCTTCAACGGCTTGATTGTGTCACAGCCCTGCTTGCACAAATGCACGGTCAGTTAAGTAGTATCTGGCACCATCCTACGCTTCATTGGCTTACCCGCCATGGTCAATTATCTAATGCACCTTTTGTATGCTCTAAGGAGAAAGACACTTCTTCTGCCCCCTCTCATGAGTTTGGCATGTCTACGACGAAAACCGTATGGATAGGCATGAAGGATCCTACGATTCAGCAACTCATGGCGTTGAGTTTATCTTTAGAAGGATGGCAGGTTGAGTCCTTAGAAACGCTTAGACAAACGTTTGAACATACGGGTCAGTGTCCTGTCATTCAGGTATTGCACCAGTGGGTGCTGGCAGATATGACAGAAACGTACATGCCTTTTTTAGAAGTATTACGTGTTCATTATCCTCAACTCACCTTGGTGACGTGCGGGACGGAGGGATCTCATCGAGACCGTGCCTTGTATCAGTTAGGGAGTGAACTTCATGCCACCCATCCCTTTTCCTTGCTTGAGCTTATGAAGTGGGTTTCATTGCGTTACCCTGTACAAGAGTCTCCCTTAAAGTAAACGTTTTAGTCTCTTGTACGAGGTACTCAAGGCGGATGCCGACTTTATCATTGATGTGTTAAGGCTATTAACACTGTGCCAATGTTCTTGGAGGTGCAAAACGCTGTTTTTCTCGTAATAATAGCTCCTCTGAGCGTAGCATCCAATATTCTTCTTTTTGTTCTTCAAACAGCTTTCTATCAATTTTAGAAGAGCCATCATTCAACAGGATAGGCAATCCTATTCAATCGCTTGCTTAACCTCTTCGTGAGGCTGAGTTTTGTGAGTCAGTCATGGGGGATGAATCATCAAGCAACGTTTTGCATGAGTAAGAGACGTTTCACTTGAGATGAGTTTTTTAAATCTATCAAAAGCACTGTAGCATAGTGTGTTAATTATTACAATATTGTTCCATTTAAGGGATTGCATCGTATAAAGGGTTGCATCGTATAGTATGCAGTTTCATAGCCCTATCGTAGGAATGACCCGATGTAGGGATGGAGTGCCTCTGTTCTATGGTTCATGAGCTTTAGAATGGTTTCGATGTTTTTTAAGAACCCCTTTAAGGCACTGATGAGATTGATTTAAGAGCAACGACTCAATTTTAAGGTTTTAATTGTGTTTATTAACATACAAATAAAAAATCTTAAGTTCATTCGTTGGTCGTTCAGTCATTCTTGTTGTTCACAGGAGTTTATTATTTCTATGATGTCTCACGCATTTGACCACACTTCTCAGTCTTCTTTTTCCGATGACGCTGCCAGTAATGATATTCTGACCCTTCAGCTTCAAACCCCTGTGTATGATGGTGGTATTGAAATCCATTTGAAAAAGTATTTTCAACTGCAAGACCACATGTTGCAAGAGGTGATGCACATGGCACCTGAGGAAATGCCTGAAGACCCTTCCGCTTATTTACGTGAGCCACATATTCAAGCCCAGTATGTCACCCATTTTGGAAAAAAATCCCGTGTATTTCAAGTGATTGATAAAGAAAGCTTATTGGAGAGCTTATTAGAGCCTTCAGTGTCTCATCGTACGCTTGAGCGTCACTATAAAAAACAGCCTTCAGCACAGGCTGCTTCCTCTTTAGGTATGATGGACTCTCCCTTTGTGTATGCGGTTGCGGATACCTTAAACGCTCAAGCCCATGATGCTCAACGAGTGAGCGAAGGGGTACAGCTCCTTGAAACGCTCGAACAAGAAGCACAGCGACATCAGAACCCCATGGTACGCTACTTTTCAGAAGGACCTTTAACGCTTTTTGTGTGCTTTTTCGGATTTTTAATCGGTGGTATTGCCTTAGGGAGTGCGTTAGCAACAGGGAATGTACAGTTAAAACAGCGTGCGTTTAATTTGTTTTTGTTGTCTCAAACCGCATTGTCTATTGGGGTGCGTCGTACGTGTTTTTTGCCTGTCTAAGTGTGTAGTATGTTTTCCTCTAAGGGGGTGTGTCATGACCAGACTGAATGTAACACTTGATAGTGTTTGGTTAAGAAGCAATGCGAAGCGTATTGCACAGGGCATTCATGAAACCCATAGAGGAAACTGAGCGCTCCGTTTTACGGTACCGTTTACCAGAGGTATCACGTCGGTGATGGGTGATACTGTGTATCTTGAAAATGCCCAGACGGGAACTCGTGCAACCGTCACGAAACTTCCGAATGGTGGGTTACGCTTTAGTCAAAACCAACTACCCTTTCAAAAAGGGCAGGAGTTCCCTGTTTCATCTCACCAAGACTATCATTTAGACGTTCTTCCTCAAGCTTCTCCGACCGTGGGGCATCGTCGGGTTCCAAACACTCAAATCAAGGTTGGTGCGTTTGAGCCTCCTTGGACACCCATTGTTTCCTCGAAGATGATGTTACCTGCTTATCGGCAAGAAGCGGTTAAAACAGCCTGCTTAGAAGGTGCCGTACTAGGAGGGCTCACACTATTAGGAGGCGTATGGGCGATGACGAACTTACAAGGGAAGCCTTCAGGACGCTAACCGAGTTTGAGAAGGTAGCGTCTCTGTCTCAGGTTTACAGTACCTTCATGCTATACTATAGTGGGTTGTATCAATGAAAACACTTAGACCTGCTCCGAGTCTCTTTCTCAGTCCCTCATTTTGCGTTTTTCCTTGTGCGTCAATCATGCGTGATACTTGCTTGACTCTTTCAGGGTACTATCACTCAAGTATGTAAGGATACCTCTATTGTGCAACGGTTTGAAATCCAGAATCTGCGTACCTTTCTAACACTTTGTGTGATACTGTTGGGGTCTGTTGCCAGTGTGCTTTGCCTGCCCCCGTTGGTATTACAGTGGGTATTAAAACAGGTAGGGCTTTCTATGCAATTTATGCAAGCCTTATGGTGGTGGCTTCTTGCACTGGTAGGGAGTGTATGGGCATTGTCTCAAGTGGTGACCCTCACGGTACGTAAGGTGAAAGTAGATGAAGAAACAGAAGCCTTTATGGCTTTTCCTGTTGTTTCGCCAAGCTTTGTGAAACGCTTAGGGCATGTGTGGCCTTTTTCAGCAATGATGCATGGCACACCCTCTGCAAAAGAAATGCAGACGCTTGCACAACGAGAAGAGCTTGCACTACAAAGGCTTATGCGTCGTCAAGAGGCATTGCGACGTTTAAAAGAGCTTGAGGCATTACATCATGCGTCTTCATCAGGAGGCACAACACACGCCTCTTCTTCGCATGGTGCCATGTCGTCAGACTCACCCTCAGAAGGAATGACCCCTGTTGATTGGCAACGTTGGAAAAAAGAGCCTTTACCTCAAGGTGGGCAGGTGCATTCATGGCAACAACACCTACAAGATGGCTTCCGTCGCTTAGGGATTCCTCAAGAAAGAGCGAGGTTTTTACGTCATTTATCCTCTCCATTAGGGGTGATGATGTTGTTTCTTTTGGGGATGCTTCTCATGTACCATGCTTGGGTTGTTTATGCTTGGGAGTGGGTGTTACGCTCATTGGGTTGGGTGGCATAACGCTATGTCACGTGGAAAAGGCACGCTTACTGTGCCAGACGATGCTCCTTGGATTATTGTGGGGCTTGGTAATTACGGTAAAACGTATGAACACACCCGCCATAATATTGGATTTATGGCACTTGAGCATATCGCCCGTGAAAGTGGTGCTTCAAGTTGGAAACATGATAAGGCACATCAAACCCTCGTGAGAGTTGATGCCTTTGGGTGGGAAGGGGTGTCACAGCCTGTTCACTGGCTCATGCCACAAACCTATATGAACTTATCAGGGAAAGCACTTGCTAGCTATTTACGTTACTACCATTGGCATACACCTGCCATGGTGTCTCAGCGTGTTGTGGTACTTTATGATGAAGTGGCTTTACCCTTTGGTAAGTTACGAGTTCGTCCTAAGGGAAGCCATGCAGGGCATAATGGACTAAAGTCTTTACAACAAGAGTGTCAAGCCGTGTGTGGGCAGGCTGTAGATATCCCTAGAATCCGTTTGGGGGTTGGTTCTCCAGACCATCCTGCTCATGCACTGAAAGATTATGTACTGGGGCAGTTTCATGCCGAGGAATTGCGTGCAATGCCTGAGTATTTAAGAACCGCTCAAGAGGCATTGGTGTGCTTAATGCGAGAGGGCATCGCACAGGCGATGAATCAGTTTAATGCAGGGGACACACCTGGGTAAGGGCTGGCTTTTTGTGATGTTTGTGATGTGTTGTGTATGATGAGACTGAGATGTCATGAATCCATCCTATCGTCCAAAACCTTATGCTTTGGTGCATCCTGCTCTGACGGATGTAACGCCTGGGCGTTGGTGATTTAGTATAGATACTGTTGCCAATGAGGGGTAAAGAAGATTGTTAGCGTCGCTTTTACCATTTCTAACGATTTTGAATAACAAAACGTTTTTCGCCTAAATCGTGCCAAATAATGACGTATCCTACTG
>JBJTUH010000114.1:0-4601 GCA_046080605.1 Vampirovibrionales bacterium | reverse complement strand
TAAGGTTGTCTCTCGTTCACTGAAGGATATGGAGCAAGCGATTGCGTTTCATTTTCACAGAGTCAATACTAAAGCTATTTAGTTAATACTCTCGATTATTTATAGGGGCTTCGCCCCTATAAACCCCATTACTACATGAGTCAAATCAAGTTTTTGGTTGAGTTTCATAAGTGGTATCTATAGTTACAGTAATTTATTTGCAAACAGCTCCTAATACCATTTCGCAGATTAAATAGCGTAAGAAACTGTTCAAGATTGCCCGTAGGGCAATGCGAAACCGAGGGACTTAGATGCCTCGACAAACCCTTTTTCAGAGCTTTTTACAAAGTTTTACTAAATAAGGCGGTGGGTTTTTCGGCGGTGTTGCTAGTATTCGCTTGGGGTAGATAGGCATCAAAGCACATGGCAATATTGCGTGAGAAAATACGCCCCAAGGGGGTAAACTCTAACACGCCTGCTTCCAGTGTGGCCAACCCATCGGCCAGCAGGGGCTTCAACCCTTCCAACGCATCGGCGAAGTAGGTATCAAACACAATGCCAAACTGTTGCTCAACCGATTCAAAACGCAAACGGTTATCGCACATTAAACGGCTAATGACTGTACGGCGGATTTTGTCATCTTCGCTCAAAGCGTAGCCTCGCCATGTGGGTAGCGTATCGTCATCTAAGGTGGCGTAATAGGTGGAAAGTTTTTTGAGATTTTGGCTAAAATGCCCTTCCCAACTAGAAATAGAACTTAGCCCCATCCCCACCAATTCGGCTTGCCCAGCCCGAGTGGTGTAGCCTTGAAAGTTACGGTGCAAGGTGGTGGCATCCCACGCTTTGGCCAGTTCATCATTCGGTTTGGCAAAGTGATCCATCCCAATATACACATAGCCTGCCTCTAACAGCATGCGTGTGGTTTGCTTAAACATTTGATACTTGAGTTCGCCAGCGGGCAAAGCCTCTTCGGGCATTTGCTTTTGGTGCGGTGCCATCCAAGGCACATGGGCGTAATTGTACACCGCTAGCCTATCAGGCGAGAGAGGCAAGATTGCTTCGATGGTGGCCTTGAAACTTTCAGGCGTTTGAAAGGGTAAGCCGTAAATTAAATCGACATTCACGCCATCAAAGCCCAGTTCACGAGCCGATTCAATCAACGCAGCGGTTTGCTCTAGTGGTTGAATGCGGTTGATGGTTTGCTGAACTTTGGGATCGACATCTTGCACGCCCAAGCTGATACGGTTAAAGCCTAACGAACGCAAGGTGGCCAGTTGTTCGGTGGTGGTGACACGAGGGTCACATTCAATAGAGATTTCGGCATCGGGAGCCACATTAAACGAGGCTTTCAACCGTTCGGTCACTCGGGTCAGTTGCTCAGGAGTCAGGTAGGTGGGTGTCCCCCCGCCGTAGTGAATTTGCACCACAGGGCGAGTGGTATCCAGTTGAGGGATGAGCAACTCCATCTCTTTAAACAGGTAGCCCAAGTAGGTTTCAGCGTGTTGCGTTTGCTTGGTAATCACCACGTTACACCCGCAAAACAGACAGCGAGATTCGCAAAACGGCAAATGCACGTACAGCGAAAACGGCGTTTGTTGCAACAGAGCGTCTTGCTTTTTTTCGGCTAGTACGGTGGTTAAATCGCTAGCGGTAAAGGCTTTCGTCCACACAGGGGCGGTGGGGTAGCTGGTGTAGCGGGGGCCAGAAAGGTTGTAGCGTTGCAATAGCTCGGGTGGTACGGCTTCGGTGTGTTGGGTAAATAGGTTGTAAAAATCAGTTTGGCGGTGGGGCGATGCCCCCAAACGGTGGGTTGTCATGGCTCAAGGTACTCTTTTAACTAGGTAAAGTAATAAAATAAAAGCAAGTATTATATTAAATCACTATAAGGCAACGATTTAATATAGTCTTCCATGTACTCCCAGTCGGGATTTCCCGTAGAGCTTACAGGTAAAGCAACAACATGGTTTTTAAAGTTCTTTTGTCTGTACTGACGACCATATTGATAACGATATTTATCTTTTTGAATAATCGTATTCAAAAAAAGCATTGTGTATTTACTTATAGTATACTTTGGTTTTAAAACAATAATATTATCATCACAACAGAACGGATGTATGTGTGTATAGGTATTGCAAAACATGTCAATGGTAAGGGCATTTTCAAATCTTTTTTGTGCTTCGTTTGAAATAAACTCTTTGACTCCTAAATCTCCTTCGCCAGCAGTTACTAAGGGTACATCTCCAAGGACTCTATCTGCTTTGGTGAGTCGCTCACCTCGAGTAGGATTAAATAAATCGACTAACTTAAAATCTTTCCAAACACTGAAATTAAGGGGGGGGGGAGGTGTTGGATTTCTTGTAAAGTTAGCATTAAGTGTTGTCAAACCAAATTTTACAAAATAAGCCAAATAATCACGAACTGTTCTTTCAAAATCTTCTTGAGTTAGTGTCGAAAAATCCGTTTTCATATAGGCTTCTGCAAGCCATTCATCAGAATGCGTCACTTCTTTTTTAGCTGTTAAGCCATCAACAACGTCTGAATTTCTATAAAGCTTTAGCCATCGAGATTTAATAGTTTCCCATTGGTTCGAACTATCGATTCTTCCTAATTTCTTACGCTTAACAAAGCCATCTTCTTTGTAGTAACCAAAAAAAGTTTTGACAGTTGAGTCATGTGGCTTGTGTGCTTCCCAAACCATCACACACACATTAGTGCCTGCTGCAGGATAGAAAATATCATCAGGCATAGAAAATACAGCTTTTAAACAATGCTTATCAAACAAACGCTTGCGTTCATCCTTAAACTTTGTGCCAATAGCACAGGACATGGGTACAACAACAGCGGCTTTTGAACCTTTTACTAGCAATGTGAGTAGCTGTTCTACAAACTCTAATTCAGATTTTTGTCTTAGTGAGTAGGGAGGATTAAGTAACCCTGCCGTTAATCCAATATTATCCGTTCTGATGTCTCCATTAGCATCGATTCGTTTTTTAGCTGCATTTGATAAATTCGCAACCACGGGTTCATCAAAACAATCACCTTGTATAATATTTGATTTTCCGTCTTTACGGATAATCATGTTTGCCACTGAGAGGATATATAAATCTGGCTGTAGTTCAATTCCATGTAACTGATGCTGACGAATATTTTCGTATCTGTGGGGATCTGATGTTTTTTTGAACATGTGGTTCATCGCTGAAACTAGGAATGAGCCACTGCCACAGCAACTATCAACAACATAACTCTTTTCGTCTATTTCTGCTAATTCGCACATAAACTCTGTTAGATGCTGTGGTGTGAGAACAATACCTAAACCACTACCGTCACCACCGCTATATTTAACAAATTCATGATAAAAAACACCCAGTGCATCTAATGATGAGTCGGCATTATTCATCATTGGTTTAATTTTCATTTCAAGTTGCTCAATATACCATGTAATAGAGTTGTCCGTGCCTATGGACAGTTGCTTCAATTTTTCATTTTGTCCAATAGACTTAAAAGCTGACTTAATAGTGTCTTTTTTAGCTTTTGGTATGTTACTTTTCTCTAAGGTGTTGTCTATTGCATTATTCAATAAAGACATTACAGAACTGAAGCTAGACAAAGAGCTGTAATCCCTAGCAAAGTTTTGGTCTTCCAAAGCTATTAAAATACCAGCGATAAAAATAGGTTTTTGTTTTTCTGACACACTAATAGTTCTGAGCTTGTTATGGAAGTCGAGAGCCGTTTCTCGAATCTCACTCAATGAATAGCTTTTGGATATTTTTTCGCCTTTGATAAATTTTAGATAGTTTTCAGGAGTTAAAAACGTATCCTTTAATTTTTTTTGTTCAATAGGAGCTTCTTGTCCTTTTTTCCAGTAATAAACATCTAAAGCAGATTTGTTAGTTTCTGTACCACTAACGCCAATTGCGATAATGTTGTAGTCAGATTTTAAAAATTTGGCATAATAAACAGCACCATCTACGGCATATTCTTTTGGCTTGTTTAAGTTTTTTGTTTTATGGGAGCTTATAGATTTTTTACATTCAATGACAATTAAAGTATTAGGATCCTTATCCAAAGTAATAATATACTCTGGCTTTGCCCTTCCTTCTCCCCCTTTATGGTAATCACTTAATTCACATATAGATGGTTTTCCCCCAGCTTTTGATAAAGCATCTGTGATTTTTGTAATATTCGTAACATTTCCTTGCGGATAGACATAACCAAAAGCATTAGGTCCTAAACAAAAAGACATTTTAGTTTTGGTTAGCTCTTCTGTAAACACTTCATTCTTCATATTCATCTTACTTTGCAATAATGATTCTAAAACATTAACCTAATTAAGCAAACTCTCTAGGAAATTCTGCAAAAGGAGGATTTATCACTACAAACGAGTATAGAGTAATCTCCAAATCTCGTAACAACAAAAAGTCATGTTTTGAACGCAATGACAGAAAGCTTATAGTCTTCTGCAGAGCTTTCTATACCTTTAAGTACCCATGTTCCAGCTGTTGAGGTAGGCCACCATCTCGGGGGTGAGGGTATCAATCGTCACACCGATAGACTCTAGCTTGAGTTTGGCAATCTCGCAATCAAGTTCGGCAGGGACGGTCATAAGTCGGTTAGCAAGCTGG
>JBJTUH010000113.1:0-6618 GCA_046080605.1 Vampirovibrionales bacterium | reverse complement strand
TGAAACACCACTTGCATAAAGCTCTTCAGCTAATGCCCAAGCTTTGTACCCTAAGCCTTTAGGGGTACTTCTGGTGTATTTACAAGGGCAGTTTTTGCATTGCCAGCGTTGTACTCCTTTGATAAAACCCGCTTTTGCTTTCTCTTGACTTCCGCATTTGGGACAAGTTTTCATGGTGTTTTTCCTTATTCATTCAAACTTAAACAAACAAGGATTATAACAGCTAAATAGTTAAATGTCTCAAACGTTTTAATTCGCATGCTATTGCGTTCATACGATAAAACGCAACACATCCCACACTATGTCCATGCCATTTCGCCAAATACAGTTGTCCGCCTACTTCAGGGTGAAATTTTCCAGGTAATTGAAGCAATTCAGCTTCAAACCCTTGAAATCCAAGCTCAATGCCTTGTGCTTGATAGTATGCAAGATACGCCTGTAATAGTGTTTGAACACTTTGTAATGAAAAGCCTTTTTCTTGGAAACGATGGATGCTTAGTCTCATCACGGTGAACCTTTCACAAGCTCTTTAAACGGATGCTCTCTTTCTTAACAGGAAAAAAAGAGAGCATCTCACGAGGGAATAAGAGCGTTAAAAGCCTAGGGCTTAATAGGCTGATTTTTCATAACTATGGAGATGGTGTACCTTACCTTCAAGCTGTGCAGCGGGTGAGCGTAGCTCAAAACGTAGCCATCCTTTTTGTAGGGCGGCATGGAGTGCCATCACGGAGCGTACCCCAATGTCTTGCAAGCCATGACGAATCCCTTGTACCAAGTAAGGCACATATTTTTGAATGGAGCCTTTATCCACCACGTACCCTGTCACACCTTGAGACACCAAAATACGCTCTTGGTCGCTAAAATAGCGGTTCGAGCTACCTTTTTGCATGGCTTCAATCGACCCCATCCCACGATACTTTTTGAGACGTACGCCGTCTTTGTAGAAGTAAGTACCAGGGGCTTCATCGGTGCCTGCTAACATGGAACCCATCATCACCATCGAGGCTCCTAAGGCAAGGGCTTTGGTCACGTGACCAATCGAGGAAATGCCCCCGTCAGCAATCACAGGAATCCCACGGCTACGACAGTACGCAGCCACTTGGAAGACGGCGGTTCCTTGAGGGCGACCCACCGCCATGACCTCTTGTGTGGTACAAATAGAACCTACACCCATCCCAATACGTAACGCATCGGCACCTGCATCAATCAGGTGTTTCGCCTGTAATCGGGTGACCACATTGCCTGCAATCACATCCACTTGAGGGTATTCGGCTTTAATCCAACGTACCATGTCAAGTTGAAATGAGGAATCTCCCTGAGAGGAGTCAATCACGACAACGTCCACCCCTGCTTCTGCCAGTACGGCGACACGATGTTGGTCTTCGGGGCGTGTGCCAATGGCAGCACCTACAAGCAGGCGTTTGTCAGAGGTACGTTTAGAGGCGTTGGGGTAATCACGGTTTTTCTGAAGGTCTTTCCGTGAGGTTAATGCCACAAGTTCCCCCGCTTCATTCACAATAGGGAGTTTTCCCTTACGACTTTGCTTTAAAATACGGTTTGCTTCTTCTAATGAAACCGTTTCCGAAGCGGTAATAAGCTCGGTGGTCATCACACTGGAAAGGAGCATGTCGGCATCTTCAATATAGTCAATATCTCGGTTTGTCACAATCCCCACAAGTTTGCCTCCCATTTGACCATTTTCTGTAATGGGAACGCCAGAAAACCCGTAAGTTTCCTTGATGCGGCGAATATCCACCACTCGGTGTTGCGGAGACAATACCACAGGATTCGTAATAAACCCATTTTTATACCGTTTTACTTGCCGTACTTGTTCTGCTTGCTCTTCGGGGGTGTTGTTACTGTGAATCATACCAATGCCTCCCATGAGAGCCATTGAAATGGCCATACTAGACTCGGTCACGGTGTCCATCGGAGAGCTAACAATAGGCGTTTTTAATCGAATATTACGGGTGAGCCAAGTGTCAAGCGTTACGCTGTCTACACCAAAACGGATTTGTCCTGGTAAGATAATAAAGTCATCATAGGTACGCCCGATGACATCATTAAAAAGAGCCTCTGCTGGATGACCATCTTGGGTAAGCAGGGCTTGTTCTTCAGCGTTCAGAGGGAGTAAAAGTGCGTCGCTTTCAAGTACTGCAGGAAAGTTTGTAGGAAGAGAGGTGACCGTGGGGGTTTGAGTGGAGGATGAGAACATCATAAAAGGCAGAAAATCCTTCAAAGGGGAGGAGCGATGAAAGGGGGTGAAAAAAAGGGTAAGAAAGCGTTTTTAAGAAAGCGTTTAATGAGTGACGAAAAACCCGTAAGGTGAACCGTAAGTGTGGTTTCTAGTGCTGTCGTAAGCCATCCATAGGGCAGTATTTCAAAGGGTTTGAGACTGTAAAGTGAAGAACATCAGGAAATCGTAAAAGGGTTTTACAAAAAAGCGTAAAGCACCTGTACGCATGAAAGAAGAAAGAAGGGTAAGAAATGCTACGATGCGTCCCATGTTCAATCCCTCAATACAACATCGCACATGCTGTAAACGTATGTTTATGTCTTGGCTCTTAAATAAAGTACCATTGAAAATACCACAGTATACCATGCCCTCTATCCAGTGTCTAATGCTAAATGGCTTGGTCGTGCAGCGGATAAACGCTACGCTTCCTCCTCGTCCTCCTCTGAGCTTTTACGCTCAAGGGCTGCAAGTTCCGCAGCAATTTCGGCTTCTTCTTGTTCCACGGCAATTTGACGAAAATATCTCTGGGCACCGATTTCATCTAATTGTTTCATTTCAATGGCTTTTTCTTCTTCAACCCAAGCCTCTTTGCTTTTCTCACGGTGCTTCTCAAGGGCATCAATATCTTGTTGAATCTCTCGGAGCTTGGCTTGTTCTTCCTCAATTTCTTTGAGGCGTACCTGTTTCTGTTCTTCTAGGCTTAGAAGCTCGGTGTGAGCCACTTTTAAGTAGCGGTCATAGGTCTCAAAATACAGATAGTGGGCTGTTTTTTGTTCAAGCTTCAGCTGAATAATAAGCTGTTTTTGCTGTTCTACCGCTTGTTCCGCCTGACGGTACCGTTCTTCTGCCTCTTGAACACGCTGTTCCTGAGCGGCTTTACGCCGCTCATACATTTCATACACTTTAAGTAAACGCCAGACAAACCGTGCCATACGCTCCTTTAAACACCGTAAGGCAAACAGAGGATTGCCAACAGCATTTGTAGCTTTGCCAGCTTTTCAGACAGTGTATGCCACTTCATAAATTGGGTGGTTTGTCCTGGGGCAAGAGGTACAAGTCCCTCCTGTTTCTGTATTTGGTAGGCCTCTAGTTTCGGGTTTAACCCATACGTGGTATAGAGGATGCACCCTCCTAGTATCACAAGTAATACGCTACGAATGTGACGTGGTTGCAGATTGCCCCATAAAGGACATCCTTCATGAAACAGTGCGTACCCTGAGGTGTTTAAACCTAAACTCCCCAATGCCACCAAGAGGAGTGCAACCATAAGGAGCGTATCAAAACGGCGAAACATGACGGTCATCACCCAGCCTGCATCTTCCCGTGGCAAGTGCTTAAAGAGGGCTGAAGCAGCAATGGCTCCCAATGAAAGTAACCCGCCAATCATGAGGCTGAGCCCCAGATAGTAGCTGAATGAAGCGTAGGTAAATACAGTAGGCATGGCGAAGTGAAGGCTCCTTCTTTAAAAAAGAGAGTAATGCAGAGATAGAGAGACCCCTAAGCTTGAATGACGGCAAGGAGGGTTTCATCTGAGGGCATCCCTCGTTGAGCAAAGGCAATCACCCCCTCAGGATTGATGACATACACGCTACGAGCAATACGATGTTTTCCCGTTTCAGCCTCCGTACTCAAGGCACCATAGGCACCTGCCATGGTTTTATCCGCATCCACGGCAATAGGAAACTGATACCCTTGTTTTTCCGAGAAACGTTGATGACTCGCCAATGAGCCTGGATTACTCCCTAGCACCTCAGCACCGAGGGCTTGGAAGCGGGCTAAGTCATCTTGTAAGGCACACAATTGACGTGTACACCCTGGGGTTTGGTCTTTAGGATAAAATACGACCACCAACCATTTTCCCGCATAGCTTTCTAAGGACACCTCTGTTGCTTGTGTGGCACCTAAAGAAGCAGGTAAAGAAAATGAGGGTGCTTTTTGTCCTACGGTGAGTAGAGGAGCGTCGGTTTCAGGTGCTTTAGGCATGGGGTATGACTTTCTGGTCTCTTAATGAATCACATTAGTATCCTAGTTTTTGGTTGGTCACCACCCCTGCCATGGCGGGTTCGGGTTGTCCTTGACGGTGTGCCACAGGGAAAAACTGACGGTGAATGGCTTGTACCGCACGTGGGGCATCGGCACGGTCGACTAACACACTGATTTTAATTTCACTGGTAGAAATCATTTGAATATTGATGTTTTCAACCGCCAGTGCTTGGAACATGCCTGCGGCAAACCCTGGTTTATCCACCATCCCTACGCCTACAATGCTCACTTTCGCAATCGCATCATTCACTTGAATGGTTCTTGCCCCGATGGTGGGTTGTAGTTGTTCCATTAAACGTTTTGCATCTTGTACGTCGTTGGTACTCACGGTAAAGGCAATGTCATTTGATACGCCATCTTCCCCTACGGACTGGATAATCATGTCCACAGAAATATTGTGTTGTGCCAGTGTTTGGAAGATTTTTGCTGCAACCCCAGGGGTATCAGGCACCTGTACCGCCGCAACCCGTGCTTGATTTAAATCACAGGCAACGCCCGCAATACCATGCTCAGAAGGGGACATTTCATTTTCATGGAGAATCATGGTGCCTTTATCCTCAAGGTCAAACGTGGAACGAACACACACAGGAACATTGAACTCTCGTGCAGTTTCCACTGAACGAGGATGAAGTACTTTTGCCCCCAAACGGGCAAGCTCAAGCATTTCTACATGGGCAACTTCAGGGAGTTTTACGGCTTCCGTGACCATCCGTGGGTCGGTCGAGTACACCCCACGTACGTCGGTATAAATGTCGCAACGTGTTGCGTTTAATGCCCCTGCAATGGCAACGGCAGAGGTGTCAGACCCTCCACGACCTAGCGTGGTAAAAGAGCCTTGGCTATCAATCCCTTGAAACCCTGTAATCACCACGATGTTTCCTTGGTTAAGTGCCTCAAGGATGGGTGCCGTTTCAATGTGTGTAATTCTTGCACGGCTTGGAATATCTTCTGTATGGATTTTTGCCTGTTGTCCATTCATGCCCATTGCCTGATACCCAAGGTCTTGAATGGCGAGTGATAACAAGGCAGTCGTGACCATTTCTCCTGTGGCAAGCAGAGCATCATACTCTCGTCCACTCCGAGTGTGAGCTTTTGCTTTGGTGGCAAGCTCAATCAGATGGTTTGTTACGCCACTCATGGCAGACACCACCGCCACGACCCGATACCCTGCTTTTGCCTGATTCACTACAATCTCGGCAACACGACGAATACGCTCAACATCTCCCACAGAGGTACCACCAAACTTGGCGACTAAAATGGGTAAGTCACATGCCGTTTGCTGGGGTGCGGAGAACGCAGAGGAAAGAGGAGACGAAGAGGAAGCCATGATAAAACGCTCCTTGTCAAAAAGAGTTCATGGATTGAACCACATAATAAAACAACAACAAGCCACACCTAACCGTAGACACTTTGTATTGACACGTTGCGATTGATGAAACGCAGTGTCGGGACCCATCAAACGTGCCTACTCGTGATACCGTTACTTGAGGAGCGTATGCAGTGCTACACTGCCTGCCCAGTAAAGTACCAGTCCTCCAAGTAACACACCTAAGGTAATGGCTGGGAAAATGAGAACAAGCCATTTTTCGGGGTTTTTTTGCCATTGATGAGGAAACATAATCAGGAATCAATCTCCGAGACACAGTAGGTTAGGGAAAAGAGACAACACAAAACAGGAAGGTTTGACTTCGTCTTAGGGGTGGCATGGCTTACGATGCCGTGGTATTCCCTCAGAAGCGAGCCTCTCGTGTGAAGAAGCTTCATACAGTATAGAGTATCATACCAGCTTGAGAAGCTTGGCTTCAAGCTTTTATCCTCCATTGACTGAATCATTCAGAATGTTGCCAAAAGGAGTATTTGTACTACTGGTGGTATTTACTGAATGTATTATAATGAAACTATCTTAATTTGTGTGATGTTTACTATGAATGCCGATGATTAGGATTGTGGCTGAGTCAATCCTATGCTGCTATATAAAGAATCGTGCTTACGTGCAAACTGTCAAAAGCCTATTCACCACTCAAAAATAACGCCCTCACGCCATTGAGAAAAGATGATTTTAGGAGGTTTTGTGAATAAGTGTTCTTTGTGTTTGAGAGAAGAAGGAAAACGCTAATGGTACCCTCTCAGTGCTTACCTTGCGTAAGCTTCTGTTTTTGTGTCCCTCAAGGTATACTTTGAATCAGGTGGTGTAAGCAACCGTCATTCATTCAAAATGTTAGTAAGTGTGTGGTACCCCTTTTGTATGCTTCTCTATCCTTGCCAGTCTATGACGTATGTTTGCCTCTTCTGTTGATGCTACACTCCTGTTAAAACACCCCTTGAGCCACAGGCGCAGG
>JBJTUH010000112.1:0-4047 GCA_046080605.1 Vampirovibrionales bacterium | reverse complement strand
TTTGTAGGAAATAGAGATTGAATACGTTCAAATTGTGTATCAGTCAAGTCAAATCTCATAGGCTAAACGCTTTCTAAACAAAGGTTACAGCCCTATTGTAACAAAAACAAATAACTATGCCTTTTGCAAACAGCTCCTAGTAATTTACTCTGAATGAGAAGAATTTTTTTAAACCCTTCTCCCATAACTTCTAGTGGAAAAAACACACTTCCCATTCTGCAAATAATTTTTTCTGTACTTTTAAGTCTTAAATCTTGCAAATTGTGCTGAGGAAATGTTTCACGCAAAAATTCCAAGAGAATATCAAGCTTGTGAATATTATCTTGCAATTTCTCAACAGCTCTATAAGTTTCACGCATCACATTAAGAGGTGTACTAGTAAAATAAAGCATATTGGACTTTAAAGCGAGTACTGTCTTAACACGATTTGCCATCTTGAGAATCTCACCTTCTGGATCAATTGGTAGCTCCATCGTAGAGTGATTACTAGGGAGCGTTTGATTTTGATTCAGATCGCTTACATTTCCAATTTCATAAAAAATTTCTGGTGGAGAGTCCTGTTGAAAATCCTCAGTACACATTCCTGTAAATGTTTTATTATCTAATAAAATACTAATTTTACTCTTTCGATTCCCCTGAGAATCAACAAAAAAGAGATTTGTTTTATAGAAGTCATAACCCTCAACCATTTTACGTATTACAGAAAAGCGTTTTGGTAACAAGTTTCCATCTCCACCCTCAGCAAAATGATCTGTATAACGAGAACGGAAGTTGTTAACGACGCTAATCAAAGCACTATCTATAACTTGGCTTACACTCGTGAAGTCTTCATCAGTTTCATTTATATTGTGGATTTTTTCATCGGCATCAATAATACTCGTACCAAGTGCCAGTGCTTCCAGAATGCTTGTTTTACCAACACTGTTACCCCCTACAAAGACATTTAATAATCCAAGGTAGTCTAGTTTCAGTTCTTCAATACCACGAAAGTTTTTAATATGGGCGGTTTGGTAGATCATGGCATTCACAACCTTTCAAAATTAAGGCTTTGTCTCAGTGCAATTGAGTAAGACAATCAATAGAGAGGCTGAACATCACTCGTTCAGTCAGATACACATGGTGATACTATACCATATATCATACAGTATCAATGGTTTTAAGGCGTATCTTCTCCCCTAAGGTCTGTAGCATCAGCACATCGGGTATCGCTGAGGTGGTATGTGGAAGCATACTGGCTTGCTGCTTCGGTATACCCCCTTGTATGCTATACTGAAATAAAGTAGTACACTAAGCACTTTCCACCCCCTCAAGCTTGGCACACAGAACCCATGTCATGCCTTTCTGGCACTGTCAAGCTCACCACACCCTAGCCTCACCCGCCATGGTTTACCCGAAACATCTAAGCCCCATGACACGTACACTGAAGCAAACCATTGCCCTCAGTATAGTATTAAGCCTATTCATGCCTTGGCTTCATACGCATGCCTATGCCATGCAGGACGTTGCTCAAAATACTGCTCAGCTCACCCTTCATGCCGCCGAAATGATGTCATTCAAAGATGGATGGAAGCTTGTCAACCCTCCGCCTATGGTCAATCGCTCCTTATCGGTACCTGGACTGTGGGACATACAGGTCAGCACAAAGCCTATCCTTGAAGTACTCCCTCAAGGCACACACCCTCTCATGGCACGTCTGAACCAGTACCAAACGGTCTCATTTCATCCACACCCCTCATTAAAACCTTGGCAGCACACCGTTTCATTGTATCAGGTACGTACTGATAATCCTATCCCTATCCCCTTGGTTGAGACCTACCATTTTAATCAATCGTTTAGAACACCTCATATTGGAGAAGAAGTGCTTTCAAGGTATCCACGCCTTGATGGGTCCCAAGGGCAACAACATATGCCGCACCATAAATCTGGCATGTCCTTTGGAAGTGTGATAGGCATCATTTTATTGTCACCCGTGATTCTCGTCATGCTATTACTCTGTAGTCCTTTTTTATTACAAGGACGCTCCCCCTCTTCAAAGCAGTATGAAGAGGAAACCAAAAATGAAACGCTCAAGGGAAAACTGATTTATGAACATTTTGCACCATTCATGCACCGTGTTACGCAGTTACAACAGCATTTCTATATCCCCAAGGGATATGAAACTTCTCATACTCAAGCACTCAACCTACCAGATACCACGCAAGGTAGAAGCACCTATCATGTATTACCAAGCATCGACGACTACCGTTTGAATCGAAAATTAAAAACGATTCATTATGGTCAGCAATGGCACCATTGGATGCTTTTTGATGTAGCCTTTCAAATCCCTATCTCTGCACGTTCCCTTAAGGATGCTGTAACCCATCAAGGGATTCCTTTTACCCTGCAGTATGTGATGCCTGACCCTGAACATCCTTCTATGGTCAAGCGTCTTGAAACCAGCCCAGATATGCAACCAACCCTGATGCTTTCAACGTGTCGTGCTGCTTACCTCCTGCCCAGCTTTAATCAACTGGAGCTTTCATGCCTCTCAAACTAACATGGGCTATAGGATTCACAGCATTGAAAAAAGGGGTTCTTTTAAGGTTCCGTCCTTTCAACAGATGGTTTTCACCCTCATCATCATGGCGGGTGTTGTACCCCCTAGTGTGCTTAGTATGGTGGGTTTTTTTATGCCTTAGCGGATGGTTCGTAGTACCCTTCTTAGTCAAGAGTGCTATTTATGGTTTGGTTTGGCTTTTTTGTGTTGTCGTAGTGTACGCCACATTACTTTTTGAACTCCTGCACCTGATTGTGTCAGGGTTACTCTCTGGGTTGGGTGTGAAGTAATTTTTTAAGAAAGACGATGCGTATGGCAAAGGTTAAAGAAAAAATACTTCAATGGCTTCACACCCTTAAAAGGATTGTGTTACTACGGTTTAAACCGTTTCATAAGTGGTTTGCTCATCCTTCGCCATGGCGGGTATTGTACCCCCTAGTGTGCTTGGTATGGTGGAGCTTTTTATTGCTTCTGTGCGTTTGGCTAGCATGTTCTTTGTTTTGTGGTGGATTGTTCGCCATGATGCTTTTACAAGATGCCTATAATGCACTAAAGCAAGCGTTACTGCCGTACTTGGTACTCCCTAAGCTTTGCCTTCACCCCATGCAGTCATGTTAAATCTTGAAGTAGTCTCACAGCAACTCACGCAATATAGCACTTGGCAGTGGGGATATTGGTTTCCCGCCTGGCATGTCGTCGCAGAAGGCATGGGGTATCTGGCAAGCTGGATGGTATTAAGACATCAGCCCATCCAAGATGTCTTGCAACCCTCCCAAAGAAGCTCACTCAAGTGGTGGACCTTAGGAGGTGCCATTTTGGGGGCTAAGGTCGTGCCTATGCTCGAAGCACTATGGGGTGGGATGGGTGGCTGGTGGATTGCTTTGGGTGTTGGAAAATCATTGGCGGGTGGTTTATTAGGTGGCATTATTGGCAGTGAATGGGGCAAAAAACGACAGGGCATCACCTTGGCAACAGGAGACGTTTTAGTATATCCGCTCCTTGCAGGGGCTTTACTAGGACGGTTAGGATGTGCAAGTACAGCGGTATGGGATGGCATGGTGGGGCAGGCTATTCCGCATGCTTGGTGGCGTTGGCTTGGCATAAGTATGATGAAAGAAACCTCTCAAGCCCTATTACCAGAACCCTTAGAAACAGGCGTATATTGGAACATGGGCAGTATCGAATGGGTTGCACTTGTGTGCCTAGCAGTGTGGTTATCATGGATAAGGAAAACCCTACAACAACACTATCAGCCAGGAGGGTTCTTTTATGTTTTTTGTCTGAGCTATTTTTCACTGCGCGTTCTACTAGAACCCCTCAAACACGGCGGAAACTCTTTCACTGTTGTCACGGGAGTGAGTATGATAGGCATCGTCATCGCCTGTATCCGTTTGAGAGCATTACAACAAAAAACATAAAACTCTTGCAAGGGTGTATGTCCGTCTTGAGGTTGCCGTTGAGGCATGTTTGACTCACAATAATAGAAACTTAGTGGCGATAGTTTTCCATTG
>JBJTUH010000111.1:0-15540 GCA_046080605.1 Vampirovibrionales bacterium | reverse complement strand
CATCAAGTTCTTGATTTAATGCAATACGTAACGCTTGAAAGGTTCGTGTTGCGGGGTGATGATGGGCTTCTTTTTTACCACCTCGTTTGAAGTACACCCGTTCCACTAATTTGGCAAGGGCATGGGTGGTGGTAGGTTTATCCTGTAGGATCCAGCGGGCAATGGTACCCGCATAACGCTCTTCGCCGTAGTCCCACAAGACTTGTTTTAAACGCTCTTCGGTTTGTGTTTCAAGCCACTCGTATAGCGGTACACCCTGTGAGGGGTTCATACGCATGTCTAAAGGGGCATCGTGACGAAAAGAAAACCCTCGTTCGGGTGTGTCAAGTTGAAATGACGAAACGCCTAGGTCAAGCAAAAGTCCACCTGAAATTTTAGGGAGCGTCCCTTCGTTCACCCATTCAGACAGTTGGGCAAAGTTACCATGGCGGGTATGCAGTTGCGTATGCCCTAGGGTGTGGAGCTTTTTCTGTGTCTGTTGCAACATGAGGGAGTCTTGGTCAATCCCGTACCAGTGCATTGCCTTTGTTGTGTCAGAGGAGCTTGCAAGGTGTTTTACCCAGTGCCATGCCCCGTAGCTATGTCCACCCCCACCCAAGGTCGCATCTACATAGATTCCCTCTCGAAACCCTGCCTCTGTGGTACCTAACCAAGATGAGAGAACTTCTCGGAACATGACAGGAATATGACCTTCAAAACTTTCAGGGAGCCATGCGGAAGGTGGGGTTTGTACTAACGCATGAAGCACTCCCTTGCTTGGAATAGGGCTATGATGGGTGGTACGAGAAACTTTCTTGTACGACATAGGCTCTCCTGTTACACAAACCGACAGCGTACAAACTGACGTTTTCCGAGTTGTAAAATACGTTCTGTGCCTGCTTGCCCTGTAAGCTTTAAGGTGGGGTCATCGAGTTTAAGGGTATCGGGCGTGAGGGCTTCAAAGCGTTCTTTTAGTCCGCCTCCTACCATCAAACGCTTTGCCTCCGCTTTAGAGGGTTGTAGGTGCTGGGCAACGAGCCAGTCAATAAGAAGAGGGGCTTCTTCTTGGCTTGAAATCTCAATGCAAGGCATATCTGTGGGGAGTTGCTTTTGGGAAAACTGTTGAATAAACCCTGCTTGTGCCAGTTCCGCTTGTTCTGCCCCATGATAACGTGCGACGACCCACAGTGCCAGTCCCATCTTTAAATCGCGAGGATTGATAGGGCATACCCCGCCTTCTTGGAACCAGCTGGTATGAAGGGTGACTTGTGCTTCTGGAAGCGTGGACAGTAAGCTTTCGTATCTTGGAATGAGGGCATCAGGAATAGACATCAGTTTTCCAAACATGTCTTGAGGGGTTGCTGTCAACTGAATACAATGTTCAGGATAGCTTTTTGACATTTTTACAATGCCATCAGTCCCCTCTAACAGAGGGAGTAATAGCACCATTTGAGGGGTTTGTTCAGGGGTGAGTACACTTTGGAGCTCACGTCCAAGTAAGTTATTGAATCGTTGGTCAGAGCCTCCAAGCTCAATATCTGCGCGTAAATGAACCGAGTCATAGGCTTGGAGTAAAGGGTATAAAAACTCATGTAAGCTAATGGGTTTTCCTTCATCATACCGTTTGGAAAAGTCGTCCCTAGTCAGCATTTGGGCAACCGTGATTTTACCCATGAGCTGAATCAGCTCTGCAAGTTTTAGGGGGCTTAACCACGTACTATTTCTTACAATGGTTGCTTTTTCCACATCCACTATTTTACCAGCTTGGGCAAGGTAGGTTTCAGCATTTGCAGTGACTTCTGCTTCTGTAAGAGGCGGACGTGTGGCGTTTTTTCCTGTAGGGTCGCCGACCATGGCAGTGGCATCTCCTATCAGTAAAACCCCTTGGTGTCCCAAATCTTGGAAGGCTCGAAACTTTTCTAGCACCACGGCGTGACCTAAATGTAAATCAGGACGGGTTGGGTCAAGCCCTAGTTTAACGACCAGAGGCTTTTGTGTCTCAGCGGACTGTTGTAGCCGTTTGGCAAGCATGGTGACACCTCCTGGAAGGAGTTCTCCACCCGATATTAAGGTTTTAGCTTGGGCTAAAAATACGGGATGTACCTCAGACGGTGTGTTAGAGGTGTGGGCTTGAGACACACTAGGGGGTGAGGGTAAAGCTGTATCAGGGGAGGGGGGAAGGCTAGACATCATCATTGACTAGGAGGCTCATAAGGGTTGAATGTGATAGATAAAGCACCCGTTTGGATACGGATAGAGTCAGGCTGCTGGTGATGCACATTTTGGCAAAGCAAGATGTTATGAGCATAGCATAAACGATGTTCCCATGCGTGAGAGGCTTTTGAACCTATGGCACACTATGCCTCGTGTAAGATATTGAACCCTCATGAGTGTGCTTGTGAGGGTTGGTAAGCCTTCAAGAAGGTTCGGTGGTTGTATGATGTTTGGCAGTGACATCCGCTAGGCTCATGGTAGAAGCCGTTTCAGCCGTAATTGGAATACTGGTGACCAGGGGCTTTACTTCTAAAGAAGTCGTAAACTCGGTGGTTGTACGTTCTTTCTGAGCTTTGGTTTGTTCTAAGGCGGGTAGATTATACACACGCAGAGAAGGCACCCGAGTAGGTCCTGAAACGGGTAAGAAATCGTTGGGGTCTCCGTATTCCACGTGTTTACTGAGCAGGGCAACGATCTGTTTTCCATAGCGTAAACTCAGCCATTCTAGGGCAATCCCTGAAAGTAGCAACGCAGGAATAGAACCCACATAGGCAGGGGCTACCTGATAGACCTGTTTGACTCCTTCCAACACTTTAGTAGCATGGGGGATTGCTTTGGGGAGTGGTTTGCCAAGGGCATGTACTTCTTGTTTGAGTTTGGCTTCACCCAGTGCGGCAAAGCGTTTGCTTAAAAAGCTTTCAGGATGTTTTAGAAACCAACTTTTTTCTGGATGAAGCTTATACACCGCAGGCCCTTTGGCGGGTGTGAGTGCTAATGAAACGGGACGACCTTGCAGAAGCTCCCAAGCTTGTTGCGTGTAATGCGTGATTCCTTTGAACATGGTTCTAAAGGGACGTAGGGTAAAGACAGCAGCCAACCCTAGGGGTGTGACTTGGTCATGGTGGGTGATACGTAACCCAGTGGCAGCACGTAAAATGTCACATACGCCTGTTTGAATCAATCGTAATAACCCATAAGACAAACTCCAACCCAACACTTCCCGTGTGGTGGTGGTAATGGCTTCACGTTTACGTTGCTGTTCTTGGGGGGTATACTTCGCTTCTGCAGCACTTTGGTTGGCAATTTTAATGCGTGCTGCACATAAAATAGCGGCACCACCAATAAAGGCATTGGAACTAAACATGTCATGCCGTTGCAAATAGTTCCCCACGGTTTTATACGTAAGCGTACCAAGCTTCTGTAGCCTTTGCACCGCCACATCTTCCCATGTTGGGAGTAGCTTATGGTTCATTGAGAGGCTATGCCCTGAGCGTACGCCTAGGTTTTTGATATTTCGAGAGGGTAAGCCTATGGGAGAGGTCTGAATACCCTGAGAAACTTGAGAAACTTTTGAGGGTGAGACGCTGCTTGCATGAGAGTGTGAGGATGGCGTATCACGAAACCATGGCTTTAGGGAAGCTATGGCTTGAAGTGTGGTCATAGGAAAAGCTTGCATTACGGTGTTTCCTCCTTGGTAGGAGGTGCAGGCTTGGAAACACTCTTGGGTGTCTCAGTGGAAGGGGGGATGGCAGGGGCTGTGGGGGTAGACCCTTGGGTGTGTGAACCCTCTGACGGTTTAACACCAAAAAGAGCCTTCACTTTAGGCACTAAAATAGGAGCCACCAGTTTATCATTTAAAAGCTGTACACCAAATCCACCCCATAGGGCATTGCCTAAGGCACCTGCCACAAGTACGCCCTTGGCAAGTAAGTTTAAGTGGAAAAACTGCCTTGAAAGTCCTTCATCAAGGGTGCGTCCTGAAACAAGACGAATGGTTTCAGGACGTATATTCGCTTGCTTTAAGCTTTCATACACTTGATTTAAATGCCCGTGTTTAAATAACACATTAAACATCAGTTTATCAGACGTTTTTCCTAAGGCACTCTCAAGGGCTTGTTCTATTTTTTGAACGTTGGGTTTCCCGATGGTTTTAGGGAGTTGTGCCAAAATATGTGCAGGTCGATGGAGTTGCCAGTGTGGGTTGAGCTTTTCCATGTTCTGGATGACTTTAGAAGCCATATCCATACTTAACTGTAAGGAGAGCAAACTGGAACCTGTCCCAATAAACTCCACAAACATACGCTCCAGAAACGTATTCATTTTTTCGGAGGGAGTGGCATCTGGGTTTGGATTAAACCGAGGATGGTCAATGGTCACACGTAGCACAGAGGTCATGAAGCGTGTCAAAATAGTGCTGTTAATCAAGTAAGAAAGATTTTGTTTATGAGGAATAAGCTGACTTGCAAATGGAAAAGAACACCCTGCCACGGGGGTGGCAACAGCACCCACACCAAAACGAGGGCGTAATAACGCAACGTTCGGAGGGCTTGCCATGCTTGGAGGCTGTGGCGTGTGAGTGCGGCACGCCATAATCCCTCGGTGTAAAGCAGAGGGGTACGAGCCTGTGATAGAAGAAAAGGAGGAATGACGCATCATAGACCCATTAAAGAACAGAGAGGAATCACTCACCGTACTAACTTTTGAAGCAATAAGCCTAACCGAACGCTCTAGGACACCTTAAAACTTTTAAGGGCTTGAGAATGATTAGGGTTTTTTATAACCCTCACGTTTCATCACGTGAAACGATGAGATAACTCACATCCTACGAACAGGGTGAGCAGATGTCATGATGCAAATGGCACAATGTAGGATTGTGTAAAGCAATCGACCCCAAAACGCTGAAACACTCATGTAGTATACAAGATTATTGGCATGAAGTAAACTCAACGTTGAAAAATGTTAGGCTTAAACACAGTGTTGTTTGACCTTAATCATGCACCATGATAGGCAAGACATGACATGTCTCAAAGGAAAAGCAACCACCCCTATTGACCAAGAGGCTGCAGGGTGTTAAGCACACGGGTGCCTATTAAGAGATGACCGTGGATCACCACTATCAGATGGCGTGGGTATTAAGCGTATGTGTTTGGGCTAGTTTTTCTTGTTCCACTTTTTTGAGCTCTTCTGCAAACACTGCCAAGGCTTCATGTTCTGGCACGGTTGCAATGACCTCATCTTTTTTGAAAATGTAGTACTTACCCTTCGCACCCGCAATCCCAATATCTGCGTGGTTAGCTTCTCCTGGACCGTTGACAAAGCATCCCATCACGGCAACATTCAGTGGGGTTTCCATTTTGGCAATTAATGCCTCAACGTCGTTGGCAAGTTTGTGCAAATCAACCTCGCATCGTCCACAACTGGGACAACTAATAAGGTTGGCACCTTCGGTTCTACGCCCTACACTGCGTAACATCTCATGCCCTGCAAACACTTCCTCAATACTATCTGCGGTTAAAGATACTCGGATGGTATCTCCGATACCTTCCGCAAGGAGCATGCCAAATGCTACAGAGGTTTTAATCAGACCTCGCTTCAGAGTACCTGCTTCTGTGACCCCCAAATGCAGAGGGTAGGCACATACCTGAGCCACAGCTCGGTAGGCTGCCACGGCTTCAAGTGGGTCCGAAGCCTTGACAGAAATAACCGTATCGTAAAAGCCTTCTTCTTCCAGTAAACGAACGTTCAGTAATGCACTTTCTACCAACTGACGTACACGGTCATGGGGGTGCTTTTGCTTGATTTCCTCTTCGACAGAACCACTATTAACACCTACTCGAATGGGCAACTGACGCTCTTGACAGGCTTTCACGACTTGACGGATAAAGTCCTTCCTGCCGATGTTTCCTGGGTTAATCCGAATGGCGGCCACACCATTTTCAGCGGCCTGCAGTGCTAACTGGTAATTAAAGTGAATATCGGCTACCACAGGAATAGGCGATGCTGCCGTAATGGTTTTTAAGGCTTCTGCTGCCTGTTTGTCGGGTACGGCTAAACGAATGATTTCGCATCCTGCCTCTGTGAGACGTTTAATTTCTTGGATACAAGTCTCAGTGTCACGAGTGTCCTGTGTGAGCATTGACTGTACTGAAATAGGTGCATTGCCCCCCACTTGTACGTTGCCTACTTGAACAGGACGAGTCACTCTTCGAGGGCGAACCACGCCGAAAGGGCTTTGTTGCGTTTCTGGCGGTAGGAGTGTTTCCAAGTCATAGTCAGGCTGAATAAAACTCGTAGCATGAACGCATGAAGCAGGAGGAGAAAGGGGTTGTATAAGTGCTAGCATACGGAAGCGGTCTATCTGAGAGAGCTTGAGTGAACAAAAAATATCCTTTATGAGGATATTTTACAGAAACAAAAAGACGCAATGGGTGACATAACGAAGTGTAACATAAAGAGACTTCTCTGAACCAAGGCGCTCTTCATGAAGGACACCTTTATGTTAATGTGGGTCTTCTAACGCTAAAGGGTGTCAGACTATGATAATTAAAGTAGTGTATCAACATACGAGAATAAACGTCAAAAACAATCCTAGGGGTGCTAGGTTTTTCAAGGTCTTTTAGCGGTTTACATTCGGTCACGCGCAACATGCCGTAAGAGGTGTCATATGCAGAAGCAACGTCCTTTTTTATCTTGGGTACCACATAGGGTGTCTAAGCCTTTGGTACTGTCAGATGCCACTTATTTTGCAACGAGTACCCCCAAACCCTTGCCTGCCCAAGCTATTGTGGATAGTTTTATGCGTCATGGTTATATGACCTTGAAGCTTGATACGCCAAAAAGTGATATGGCACGCTTAAAGGCAACCTCTAAGCCCCTATTAACACAGTGGCGTACACTCTCTGCGGGTGACAAGCATACTTTGCCCAACGCAGTATACCCTTATCAACAGGGGACGGTCTTGGTGCATCATCGTTCAAAAGAGAACCCTATTCAAAGTTTTTTTGAGGGGTTTGTAGGCATTGTGCGTGGAGATAAACGTAGTTTCTTGCCTTTTGAACCCTTGCAATGGCGATGGTACGCCAAGGTAAAACCTACCCAAGAAGCTCAAGCGTTTGAGAAACAAGTGTCTCATCACACGAAAAAGGTGCATGACACTTTGCGTACCTATTTTAATCGTCTTCATGAGGGGCTTACACAGGAGCGTAAAGGCGTGGGTGCTTCAGAAACCATGACGCATTTCCGCCTTGCCACTTACCTTGCACCTCCTAAGGGTATCCCTTCCGCATCCTTACTGCCAAGAGCTTGGCGTACTCAAACACCTCACCAAGATAGAAGTTACATGACAGTATTTTTAGACGAAACGTCTCCTGGTACACACCTGATGCAAACCCCTCAAGGGGCTGACTCAAGTGGACAGCGTGTGAGTTTGCCTAAGTACCACTCGGTACGTATCCTTCCCGTGGCAAAGGATACGGTACATATATTTCCAGGAAAAGCTTGGATGAAGAAGCTTCAGACAATGCTCCAAAAGCAACCAAGCCCTTTAAGTGATAAAACGCAAGCCCGTTTGAAAGCATGGATTGCACATTTTAACACGTATCATGCAGGAGGTCTCAGGCACCAAGACGCATCACGTACGACAGTGTTTGCATTTCTGCAACCCAATCGGCTATCCTAAAGGGATGTCCTGCTTGAGTCATAGTGATACAATAAGGTCTTACACGGATGCACCCCCCTAATGATGCCATAGACAGTTTCCTTGAGGCGATTCGCTTTTTTGATGCCCAAGGATGGACCCCTGCCACAAGCTCTAACTTTTCTTATCGTCTTGGGACGCAGGCCTTTGCCATTTCGGCTTCTGGGCTTGAGAAAGGACGTTTAACCGCACACGATTTTCTTGCCTGTGACCTGTCTACCTTAACTCCCCTTCAAGAGGGGGAAAGACGTAAGCCTTCTGCTGAAGCATTACTGCACGCCACGGTGTATCAACAGTACCCAGAGATAGGGTATGTGGTTCACACGCACTCTACACCCTGTACGATTCTTTCCAAACTTTACGAACCACAAGGCACACTGAGGCTTACAGGCTTTGAACTGCTCAAAGGGCTACAGGGTGTCACGACGCATGAGGCTCAGGTGTGCCTCCCCATTTTTCCCAACCACCAAGACATGACCGTCATTCAACCTCAGTTACACCTTGCGATGGCACAAACACATCAGGCACACCTACCGTTGTATGGCTTTATATTGGCAGGACATGGCTTGTATACATGGGGACGCACTCCCCAAGAGGCAAAACGGCACTTAGAAGTCTTTGAAACCCTTGTAATGTGTACCTTGGAGCTTAAAAAACATGGCTATTTTAACGCTATTTAATCAGGTGGGTGAGGTCTCTCAGCGTGTGACGGAGACCGCTAACATTCAAACGCTTTTAGCACAACGAGGGGTTATGTTTGACCAGTGGGAAGCAAGCTGTGTGTTAGCAATCCATGCGTCTCAGGAAGAGATTTTATCGGCGTATCAGGCACGTTTGGCACCCTATATGGAAGCTCATGGCTATCAGTCTGCAGATGTTATCAATGTTCATGCAGATACGCCTCATATTGAAGCCCTTCGAGAAAAGTTTATTCAAGAACATACCCATGCTGAGGATGAAATCAGATTTTTTGTAGAGGGACGAGGCTATTTCTGGTTTAGGTTTCAACCTACAAACGCATTACCCCATTTAAAAGAGGAAATAGCGTGTGTGGTCTGTGAGGCAGGTGACTTCATTGCTGTGCCTGCGGGGTATACCCACTGGTTTGAAATGGATACCCTACCTAAAGTAAAGGTGATTCGTATTTTTTCTGACACTTCAGGCTGGGTTCCTCATTATACGCATTCTCACATTGAGGCACGGTATCAGCTTGCAGAAAAACCCGAGGTTGCTCCTAAGTCTTATGACCTCATTGTTATGGATATTGAAGGGACACTCACCGATATAAGCTTTGTCCATGACATGCTTTTTCCCTATGCGAAAGAGCATTTAAGGGCTTTCTTACAAGCACCTATTGCCTCTGTGTATCAAACAACAGTGGCAGAAGCACTTGAGCTTACCTATCAAACGTTACGCTTGGAGCAAGGACTCTCTGAACCAACGCTTGAAGCGGCAATTCAAGCGCTTGAAACTTGGATTCATCATGACCGCAAGCATACAGGCTTAAAACTCCTGCAAGGGTGTTTATGGGAAAAAGGCTATCAAGAAGGCGCCTATCAAGGGCATGTATACCCTGAGGTGTTACCTTGCTTACAGGCTTGGCAACGTATGGGACTGTCTTTGGGGATTTATTCTTCAGGCTCAGTACAGGCGCAAAAACTGCTTTTTCGCCACAGCATTGAGGGGGATATGACCCCTCTCTTTCAGTATCATTTTGATACGCAGCTTGGGGCAAAACAGGAGGTTATGTCGTATGAGGCGATGGTTCAAGCGACAGGCGTTCAGCCCCAACGTATACTGTTTCTGTCTGATAGTATTGCAGAGCTGGAGGCGGCACATCAAGCAGGACTAGCGACCGTGCAACTCTGCCGAGATGACCGAACAGTTGCTCATACGGCTACCACGAATCCTCTCTTGCACCATACGCCTGTGGTGCAAGAACTTTCAGCCTATTTAGTGTTTTAGCACTGGCTTTTGGGTGCAGAACCCTCAGCTTCAAGCTCGGCAATACGTTGGGTAATGGCTTGAAAGGTGACATCTTCCACGTTTTTGACGGTGAGTAAATGTCCTCCAGCGGCACGGGCAGCACGAATCCCATGGTCATTGTCTTCTACAATTAGGCATTCGTGAGGTTCAAGTCCTAGGCGACGTATCGCAGTGTGATAGATTTCAGGGTCAGGCTTGCCTTTTGTCACGTCTTGATTACTGAGTGTGAACTCTAAATAGGGCTGAAGATGGCTTTTTTCCATCATCATATCTACGGTTTGCCTCACAGAATTGGAAGCTACCGCAAGACGATAGCCTGCTTGTTTGAGTTTTGAGAGAGCATACTCATGATAAAACACGGGCTTACAACGCTGGAAAATATACCCCATGGTGTAATGTTGTTTCATGTGGTTAATAAACCCATGAAGTCCTTTCGGTAGCCCTCGTTCCATACTGAGCATTTCAAGCTTTTGTCTTGTTGGGAGTCCATCATAGGTCACTAAATGGTCATACCGAGTAATGGTATAGCCAAACAAAGCCAGTGCTTGGTTCAGGGCTTCATAGTGCCATTCTTTGGCATCAATCAACACGCCGTCCATATCAAAAATAATGGCTTTAATGGTAGAAGGTGAAGGAGAAGGGTTCATAAGGAGAGGTAACGCTTAAATGAGGTTTTTAAAGAGATACTATACAAAAAAAGCTTGGGCTTCCTCGGGCAGGTCGGTACATAAGAGCAGGCAGCCACGTTGTACGGAGGACAAGGGTTTACACAGCTGGTGTAAACTTTCCCATAAAGGAAGATGAGCCCTCTGATGCAATTCAGGTGAGACAATACACACCTGCTTACCCGCTTCAAGTAGCGGTAAAATGTGCGTTTCTGGTGTGTACCATGTGCTATGAAACGCATCAAGCCATACGCCTTGTGCTTGTTCAAAAAAAGCTAATGGAGGGGTTTCGTATTCGCTCATACGGGTGTAACACGGCAGGGCATACCGTAAAGAGACAAGGGCATCAGGGATGCTCATATCAAAGAGAAAGTAAGCGTCTTTGGGAATGTGGTAGGTTTCCAGTGTTTTCTGTAATAAAGGCTGTAACCCATCTGCTTTGATGTTTAACGCCAATGGTAGACTTTGATACGCCAAGCCCTGTGCATGACAACAAGAGCTATACAGGGCTAAAAAAGCCTCAAGGGTAAGTATGGTACCCTCTGTGAGTGCTGTATGGGTTGGTATGTCATGTGCAATCACAAGGGTACCATCAAGGTCACGTACATCAGTTTCTGTCCCAAAGCCACCCTGAAACGACCTTAAAAAGGCTTCAGGCGTGTTTTTTTCCTGAGGCACTCGCCAGTAGCCTCGGTGGCTTAAGATACGTAACAAAGGTTGGTTGGGCATCGGTGCCATGACTTACTGATGTCCTTGGAACTGATCAAAGTAAATAGGAAGGGGGTCTTTTCCAGGGAAGTAGTTAATGTTGAAAGACACATTTCGGCGGATAAAGTCGAGTTGTAAATTGAACTTAATATCTTGTGGCCCCACACTGAGGAAGACCATGTTTCCCACTAAGAGGTCAGAACGTGCGTTGTTTTGAGAGAGGTTCATCATTTGAGAGGCACCAATGGTGACATGCTTTGAAAGCCGTATTGCGTTCACAAGCGTAAGCCCTGAGCCTCCTAAAAAGTATTTATCGAATACGAAGGGGGTACTACCTCCCATGTATGAGGCGGTATAAATGGCTTTTGAAAAGAGCCTATCTTTAATGTTGACCGAAAGCGTAGGTCCCCCTTGTAACAGGGTGTAGGTATCTCCTGTAGTGTAGACATTAGAAATGACTTGTCCAAAGACGTTAAAGGCTAATACTTTCGGGATTTGAATCAAAGGTACGGTAGGTTGTACCGCAAAAGCCACTCTGGCACGACCTTCAGTTTGGGGAGAGGGTGTGCTAGGGCTTACAAAGAAAATACTACGGTTGTTAGGGAAAAAGTCATCTTTAAATACCCCTGCCCCGATATGAGAGCTTACCGTAAGGTAGGGTAATAATTGGCTTGTTTGCCATTCATCCTGCACTTGTAGAGACCAGGTTGGACGTTCAGGAATGAATGAAATATAATCAGACACCCCATACATTTCATTCTTGGTGGCTCTAAACTGTAGGTTAGGCTGGCGTTTAAGGAAGGGACGACTCACGGCATTCACCACAAACTGATTGGTCAGTGTGCCATACCCCGCTTTGATTTGTGTGCGTGGGTCTCGGTATAACCCTTCCAAGACAAAGCCTGCCCCTGAGACTCGTTCTAACCTACGTCCTCCGTCATAGCGTCTCCCGCTGTTTCCGTAGCTGAGGGCAGGTGAGAGCCTGAAGAGTCCTTCTCTTCCAATGGTTGCCGATAAAGAAGGTCCAATGTAAATCCCGCCTAGGTTTTGGTCAGACCCTTGAGCAGGGAATAAAATCTGTTTTTGCCCTGTAATTTGGTTTAGCCCCATTTTCATTAAAGGCAATGCCATCACAGGAAACTTCCCAACCCTTGCCCGTGGTGTTTTGGCAGTAATTTCAAGGTAGTGGTCATTCACTCTTTGAGCGGTTAGCTTAGGGGTGTAAAAAGTAAGCTTCTTTCCTGTGCTGGGTGGTTCATAAGGAAAGGCGGCGAGCATTGCTTCTTGAGCCTCTGTTGCCATGGGCTGGGTTTCGTCTTGTTCCGCTTCCAAAGAAGAAAAGCTTGCCTCTTCGTCTGTCCAAGAAGAGACTCCTGTGTAAGGGTTATAAGCCTCTTCTAGGTTTGAAGATAGGTCTTCTCCTGCAAGTTGTAAACGCCACTGAGTAATCAGGTTGGGCGTTTCTGGGGTGTGGAGGTCTAAGACTTCAACAGAGGGGGATGCGTTCGTGCTTTGTCCGAGTCCTTGTGCCAAAACACCTCCTAAGCTTTGAGGTGCAAGCTGTTTTCCGTGGGCAGTGCTGTTTAAACGCCCAAAAGGTTCAGGTGCAAGGTTTTCAGCATTATTGGCACCCGTAATGGCTCCCAACTCAGGGGCTGAAATAATACCCACGTTCTGTTGTTCAGTGACCATTTTATAACTTGCTTGAGGGCTGGGTGCAATGAGTGCGACCCCTCGTTTTAAATGGACAAAGGTTTCGTCGCTGTAGCCTTCTCTTGCCTTTAGGGCAACCGCATTGAGTGTTGTATAGGGGTTTTTAATTAAAATAGACTCTTTGGAAAGATTGATTTTAGCGACCTCTCCTTTGATTTCCTGACCATCTCGTCGAATCACCACATGTCCCTTAGCATACACCATATTCTTCGTAGGGTCATAAATCATGAGATCACCACTCATCGAGGTTTTTTCTGAGGGTGCGGTGACAGTGACATCGCCTTTGGCGATGTACACACCCTTGGTTTCATCGTATTCTACGGTTTTACTTTCAATTTTTAGCGTGTTTGCATCCTCTGAGGTAGGACGAGGGGTGTTTGTGTTGCTAGGCGTTGCTTGCTTGCCACGTCCTTTTTTAAAACGAGCGGATTTTTTACGTTGAACGTGGGTTAAGCCTAGTGAGGTATCTTCTGTTGAGCTTTCAGAGAATGGTGTGGTAGCTTTCAGGGGGTGAGCTGTGGCGGCAAGCCCTTGAGGCATGCTACTGATGAACCCTACCATGATGAGAAAGCCCCAAAGGGTTAAACGCTGTATGAAAACGTTGCGAAAAGTGAAAATGGTCATGTTCGTGCTTTCTCGGCTTTCTTGATTGAAAGAGCCATTCAAACGCAAGGAAAAAGTCGTAGAGTGCATTGCATTGTTCCATCACACCTAAAAACGCCATTGAAAAATACCAGAAGTTATAGAGTCTAAGTATAGCTTAAAAAGGCTTCTAAGAAAAAGCCTTAAGAAATCATCGCACATGGTCGAACTACGCTATCAGTGAGAAGTGATAAAGCCTTGCCGTAGGGTGTCAAGCATCCATGGCTTTGGTTTGGAGAAAAGTCTTTTAGTTAAGAAGAGAGTACTGAGTGATGATGATGTCTCGGGCTGTGACCTTTGAAACTCTACAAAGCGGAGAGGCTACTAAAAGTATTGCCGCAAAATTATTGCAGGTATCTCAAGCTTCTTCATCATCACGTACTTCTGAACCCGAATCCACTCAAGTAGGTGAGGGGACAACCACCAATTTTTTACGCTTTATTCCTACCACCATTAACGGTGCCAATACGTATAGCCCTACTGCTACCACCACTACGACAACGACACCCAGAACCACCTTTGTGACAGGCACACCTGTGAGTACCTTAGGCTCAAATACACCTTTGTTTACCACCTTTGCACCTCCTAGTACCACCTCCACCACGCCTACCACTAACCCTGTTTTTGCGAATACAAGTACCAATCAGGCGACACCGACAACGTTTTATACATTACGTCCTAATGTGGTGACCCTTGGCGATGCCATCACGCAAGCAACACAATCTCCTACCTTGGGGGTACTGCAAGACAATCTTTTTACCACACCTTCAAGTACAACGACGACGACTCAAAACCCTAACACGACCCCTACAACCACGCCTCTTGCACCGCTCACACAGACCACCCTACAAACAGCTACAACCCCCTTAACCCAAGCAGATTTAGGGTTTGACAAATACCAAGAGTCTGATATTCAGCAAACTTGGAATAATAATTGTTGGTTGACCTCTGTGTTTAAAACCTTAGACACTAACCCTCAGTTACGCACTGAAACGCAAAATTATGTAACGCTGAATAATCAGGGTGGTATTACGGTATTTCCCCCTTCGGGTAGTGTGCCTCCTAACAATAAGGCTGTGGTGATTCCTGCAGGTCATATCACTAAAAATCAAGATGGTTCTTTTACAATCAAGGGAACCTCTATTAAAGGCCCTTTGTGGACACAAGCCCTTGAGTATACCATGGCAGCTCAGCTTGCCCGTCAGTCAGGCTGGTCGGACACTTGGATTCAGCAGTATCCTAATCAGTTACAAAGCTTCTTAAACATGGGAATGGAGTCTAATGCTTTACGTCTTCTGTATGGTGATGGTGCAACCCTCACACATTTTACGGCTTCAGGTAGCACAGGAACACAGGCACGTACAACCTTTGACACCGCTTTAACCAGCTTTGCGAATAATCCTACAGGCTCTTTATTTGTAGACACTAAAAATGATAGCACCATGCCTAGTACCTTGAAGCAAAAATATGGCTTGGTGACGCAACATTCCTATTCGGTTGAAAATGTTGAGCTTGATACCCAAGGTAATATTAGTAAGGTGTGGGTGAGTGACCCTCTGCAAACAGCTTCTTTTGCCATTGACTATGCTGATTTGTATGGCTTGGCAAACCATGGCTGGATTGCCGTGACCCAACAAAATACAGCACTTGCTGCCTAATGGTATTGAGTATGCTTTTGAGGTCACTGTCCATACATGCAGTCAATTAACCCAATAAATTGTTTTTATTTTATTAATAAAATATCTCTCTTAACGGTTTCTTTTTTCTTGAGTCTATGTGGCTAAAGGATTTATATTCTCATGACCGCTTTTCCAGTGAATCCACTTTTGCAAGCGTATCGCCATGGTGTGTCACAGTACCGTCAGGCAGCTGCAGCGAATGATACCCCCCTTGCACAAGAGGGATTACAACAAACGCAAAGAAGTTTGCAGGCTTTAATGAATGCCTTAACCCAAGATTTTCCTGGCTTACCTGCTTATGAAGTCACTCCTACTAGTTTAATGCGTATGACAGACGCTGGTACGCTCACGTTTGACCCGAGCCATCGGTATGGTGCATTAACTAAGGCGATGAATCGAGATGTAAACCTTGTAAGGCAGTTATTTCTTAGAACGCCTGAAGGAAAAAGGCATGCCCAAAGTGTGCTTGCTCAACAAA
>JBJTUH010000110.1:0-8158 GCA_046080605.1 Vampirovibrionales bacterium | reverse complement strand
GACTGCGATAGCGACAATACTTGAGGGGTGACCTTCTGGGAAGATAGCATTCTGCCAAGGTTTAAAATTAGAAAAGAAGAGGTAGCTACGCATTGTAGTTGCCTCTTCTTTTATGTATGTGTGTGTGCTTCAGAAGCGATTGGTGAGCGTTTACACTTTTCCTATGAAGAAGTGTAGCTCTTTGAGGGCTTGAATGGCTCCTTTTACAAGCTTTCCTGCAGAAAAGCCGTGGGTGTTTAATAATTCTTGTACCCCTTCTAAGGGATGATGAATGCTTTTAGCAAGTGCTTGACTGGTTCTGATAAGTCCTGGATCTGTGAGCGTTGCACCTAAATAATCTTCTCCATGCTCACTACTCCACTGAAGAAGGCGTTCAGTCGCTTGTAATCATCTTGGTATTTTAAGAGGGAAGTTTCTAGGGCTTTGTGTAAGTCTATTGAGCCGTTTGAAGGTGACTTGGCTTTCAGGAGCTAGGCTTATAAACCAAGTTTTTGCCTTCTTGTTGAATGCTTTGCCAAGTGTCGCACGAGCCTCTCTGTCTCGTAAGTTGGCGTGTTGTAGTGCTTCCCCTAAGGGGCTATGATAAAGGCGATTTGCTTGGGATAGAATGGTTTGCGTGAGACGAGTCATGGTTTAGATTTGCTTGCGTCTTTTGAGAGATGATAAGTAAAGCCCCAGTGGTCTGAAGACTTTTTACGATATACTTCAATAAACATAGCGACGGTTTAAAAATTGCACCTCATCATGGTATATGGATAAAAACGAAGACATTAGTCCCATGCGTTTTAGTGGTATACTTAACGAAATATGATAGCGACAGGCTCGTAAGCTTGCCACAACGTAAGTGGCCTTCAAATGAGCTACATCTTCTTGTCGGAAAGATTTTTTGTTTTTACTATTAAGTTTCTAGTACTGCCTTACGGTTTTTTATGCTCATGACCCCTATTCTTTCTCAAATCGTTCCTCCTCACTCTTATTATCAAACCTCTGATACCCTCAAATTGTGTAAAATTGTGGCAACTTTGGGACCAGCTTCGTTTCATAGTGAAGTGATTTTTAAGCTCATTCAAGCGGGTACGAATGTTTTTCGCTTGAACTTTTCTCATGCTGATAGAGACTTACTCAAACAAGTGGTTGCTTGGATTCGTGAACATGCCCGTACACTGGATACACCCATTGCGATTTTGGGTGACTTGCAAGGCCCTAAAATCCGTGTGCGAACGACACTGAACGATGAGCCTGTTCCTTTAGTGGTGGGAGAACGAGTGCGTTTTGATGCCTCTGAGCAACCTGTGAGCCATTGTATTATTACAACGAATACCCCTATTTTAGTGGAGTCACTGGGTGTTGGGGCTGATATGCTTTTAGATGACGGTGCGATGAAGCTAAAAGTCATCGAGAAACATGAAGATCATCTTCTGTGTGAAGTCATTAAAGGTGGGATGCTGAAATCTCGGAAAGGGATTAATATTCCAGGGGTTCGCCTGAATATGCCAGCACTGACAGAAAAAGACCGCTCAGATGCGTTGTTTTGCCTAGAATTAGGTGTGGACTTCTTGGCATTGTCGTTTGTGCAAAGTCATCGGGATGTTCAGCATTTGCGAGATTTTCTATCGCACCATTTACGTTCAGGTCATCATTTTCCTGCG
This sequence comes from Vampirovibrionales bacterium, assembly GCA_046080605.1. Taxonomy (GTDB): domain Bacteria; phylum Cyanobacteriota; class Vampirovibrionia; order Vampirovibrionales; family JAJTHC01; genus JBJTUH01. The sequence goes on along the minus strand of JBJTUH010000110.1, from coordinate 6,509 downwards.
ATTGTTTCTAAAATTGAAAAGCCTCAAGCCCTTGAGGATATTGATGCGATTATTGAAGCCTCTGATGCGATTATGGTGGCACGGGGAGATTTAGGGGTTGAGCTACTCCCTGAGTACGTACCGTTTAGTCAGAAAATGATTATTCGTAAAAGTAATTTGCAAGGCAAGCCAGTCATTACTGCCACTCAGATGATGGAGAGTATGATTACTGCCAATACGCCGACTCGTGCTGAGGTTTCTGATATTTTTAATGCGGTCATGGATGGTACAGATGCTGTGATGCTTTCGGGGGAAAGTGCGGTCGGTCATGACCCTGCCCTTGTGGTGCAGACCATGGCGAATGTTGTCCGTGAGGCTGCAAAACACCGTGAAACGAACTTAGCCCTGATTGCAGAACATAATGCCCTCAATGAGTTTCCTGAAACTGTTGCTCATGCTTCAGTGACTGCTGCGATGCACTCTTATGTCAAAGCAATGCTTGTATTGTCTCATTCGGGTAAAATGGCTTCCCGTATTTCGCAGCGTCGTCCTAAAATGCCTATTTTTGCCTTTACGTCTGATTATCGTGTGGCACAGCGTCTTTCACTCAGTTGGGGAGTCTATGCGTATGTCATTCCTCCTACGACGGGAACCGATGAGACGGTAGTGCAGCTTGAGCGTCTTATGAGCCACAAAGGTTTGATTCCTTTTGATGCCCCTGTGGTACTTTGTGCAGGTCAAACTAAGCAGGTTGGGCTTACCAATACCCTAAAGCTTACGCTGTTTGGGGAGTCCCTACGTCAGTTTGACCCCATGTTATAGGCTGTTTTATTGAGATATGACAGTAAGAGGTGTTACATGATGCAGTGGGTTACGACGTATAGCCAACGTGTAGGATGGGCAAATACCGTTTCGTGTATACGCATGCTTGCGATGATACCTTTTGCCTATTGGGTCTTAACCCCTACCTCTCAACTTATGGTGCCAGTGTCTTCTGAGCTTCATGCATGGACGGCTTTTGTGCTTGCAGGTCTCATTATCTGGATGGATGGATGGGATGGTTATTTGGCAAGACGCTTTCAAGAAAGCTCTGCCTTTGGAGCATTGTGGGATATTTTGTGTGACCGTGTGGTGGAACAGACCTTTTGGGTGGTGTTTTTGGTCAAGGGGTGGGTACCCTTATGGGCGGTGCTTGCGATTATTTGGCGTGGGATTCTTGTGGATGGTATTCGTGGTTTAGCCCATCAGTCAGGTAAAACTGCCTTTGGTACAACCTCTATCATGCAACATTGGCTTGGGATTGCCTTGGTAAGTTCTCGTGCAAGTCGATGGGGGTATGCTGTGCTGAAAGCGGTGTATTTTGCGTTGTGTCCTTGGTGGTTTCTTTCCCATCAGAGTGTATCCTCTGAGCAAGGGAAGATAGCCGTACTTCTTGCACCTGATTGGCTCTATCTGTGTATGCTAGGGGTGGTGGTGTGTTGTTGGATACGTGCGATTCCTGTATGGGTTGAGATGCGTGCCTATTTAAAAAACGCATAACCCTACTTTGCTTAAAATGTATGAGGGATGTTAAGAGGTTCAGTGAAGACTACCATGCCGTTTTGTCGTTGGATACCGCTCTTAGCACACTATATGCTTCCTGAAGACAGGGCAATGATACCTGAGTTAGAGGATAAGAAGCATGGGGCGTTACGTGTTTTAGGTAGTACCTCAGTATTTTACCAGTGGCTTAAGCAGCGTATGGGCTTAGCGTGCCCTGAATGGGTCTCTTCTTGGTGGGCAAGTACGCATGGCTCTTTATGGCTACCTCCCTCACGGGTATGGGTGCAAGAGTCGCAAATGAAGGCATCGCCGAGTGTGGCACTTTGGCAAGAGTTTTATCATCCTTGGGGCAGACATTTGCGTTTGTTAGAGTATTTGGAGCAAGGGGTAAGTGCTGACTGTTTAGTAAGCCTACCTTTTGAAATGAGAGTGCAATGTTTACAGGAAGCGATGCGATGGGTTCAACATCGGCGTGCGGATTATCTTTACGCACATCGTCGTAGTCTTTCCAAAACATGGGATGCCTTTTCGATGTGGGTGCAAGACTCAGAAACAGAAGCATGGCATGGTGTCTTAAAACAGCTTGGATTTCGCTTTATCATGCGACAAGTGCAGATGGTACTCCCTCATCCTGAGCGACTATTACAGCCTGACTTATTGCTGGGTGAGGCACCGTCTGAGCCTTTTGTGACTGAAACAGGAAGTATTACGTGGGTGCCTCCCAAAGAGCGACGGCGATTGTTGAGACAGTTACAGACTCTCTTAGTGGGTGCTTCTGATGCTCAAGCGGGGCAAACTCTATGGATGAGTACGTCTTTCTGGCGGGTATTGGGCTACATGTATTGGTTAGACCCTTGGCTCGGGGCGGCCTTGGATGAAAAGCGAGAGGTGGTCATAGGGCATCCAGTATCCTTTACGACACATACCCCACCCCTGCGTCCTCTGTGGTGTACAAAACCTGCCATGGTTTCGTGGTGGAAAGTACAAACCTCTCCTGTTCAAGAGGTCACACTGTCTGAAACCAACACGTCTTGGTGTGTAGGTACCTATGAACCAGAAACAGGTGTGATGTCTGTGGATGTTTTGCCTCTCGTCTTTATGGGGCTTGAGCAAGCCTCTTCTCATTGGATGCCTTCAGATCATTCAGGTACTAGGGAACATCTTTGGGATATGACCCACGTGCAAACGCTGATTGTCGGACTCACTCGGCGACTCTTAACCCAGTACCCTATCACTTACATACAGTGGCGTTTTCCTTTAATGGATAAGCCAAACCAACCCGACCATCACCGTATTTTCTTACAATTAGCCGAAACACTCCATCCACAGGGCATTGCCCTTGAGGTTCAAACAGAACGTTTGTTTGTGAAAGAGTCCTTACAGGTGTTGAAATCGCCCAGTTTACAGCAAGGTGCTATTGCCTTATGGTTGCAACGCTGGTGGGGGTTGGAAGGCATGGCTTCTCGGATGCGGCACTCTTTCAATACGTGGCACGGTCGTTTATCTCAGCTGAAACAACCGCAAGCGTTCCATGCCTCCCGAGGTGAAATGTCGTGAAATCCTCCCTAAAGCCTTATACGCTCTCCGTGGCTGAATTGGCTGACACCATGCAGGCTCTCAGAGTCCTTGCCAGTCAAGCCCAAGCATTAGGGGATGTCCCTGTGGGTGCGATGATACTTGATGCCCAAGGTAAGACGATGGCACAGGGGTATAACACAAGGGAACACCAGCACCATCCACTCGGTCATGCAGAGTGTGAAGTATTGTATCAGGCGGCTCAAGCCTTAGGTACATGGCGGCTCAGTGGGTGTACCTTGTTGGTCACGCTAGAGCCCTGCCCCATGTGTTTAAGTGCCATACTTCAGGCACGAGTTAGTCAGTTGGTGTTTGGGGCATGGGATGCACAAGGGGGTGCCTTTAGCCTAGGGGTACATACGCTGCTCCCCGAAATCCATCGCTTGACGTGGCTCGGTGGGATTGAGGAAGAAGCTTGCCGTCAGCAACTTTTGGAGTTTTTCAAGCACTGTAGGCATAAAATAGGGTCTGAGGCATTGTAGACTGTTACAACATCCCGAAGTGAATGACTACGACGAGCGTTCTTATCTTTCACAAGCAAATGTCAGGCAGTGTTTATACTTTAAGCACCCATGAAACAAGTTAACCCGTTTGATCTTCTTATCATCGGGCTATGAGATGAGTTTTTAATGGGCCAAAAGCGACATGGCTCTCGTAGCCAGAAGGGATATGAGTTCCACTTTGACCGAAGACATGGTAATATTGGTACCATTGTTAAGAATAGTTGTGTTACTTTTATACTTATAATGATACGGAAAGTGATGCGTGTATCAATGATTCATGTCAGATTTCTTTTTACGAGACTGTTAGCTTTTACGATAGGTTTATTGACATTTTGTACGCCTTATAGTTTTGCCGAGTTTCCTTCCTCAGCCCCCCCAAGTTCATCCGAAAAAGAGGCTTCCGTTTCTGTAAAAAGTCAGCCTTTTAAGATGATTCTTGCGACCTCACCCACAGGTGGTGAAATGCTTGAGTTTGAAATCCCCGGAAATTGGCACTTGGCAAATAAAACACAAACTAAAGATCGTTTGTTATGTGAGTTTGTTAAAGAAGGTCAAGGCATTGAAAACTGGAGTGAATTAATCACGGTGAGTGTTTTTCGAGGTCTTTCAGCCAAGTATGATTTTTTTAAAAACAACTTACTGACCTCCATCGAAGAAACCGCACGCACCCAAGGGGGAACTTTTCAAGCCTCTTTTTTCAAGGAAGCTGATCGAGATGCCCTGTATAGTTGGAAAGTTTCTGGCGTGGTTCAGCCAAAGGGTTTTGTTGAGAATCAGGAAGTGATCGGGCGAATCAAGGCACGCCCTCAGGCATCTGGTGGTGTCGGTAATTTATATGAAGTCAGCTACGCCTCAAAGTCTGTTTTCCTAGACGACCCTCTTCAAAAAAAACAATGGTTAGACTTTCTTGAAAAAGTAAAAATCTATAACTTTTTCATTAAGACAACATCCCGTCATGCTGCCCCGACTTTTTTTCAAGAGGCAAAACCTTTGTAAAATGTTTGAGCATCGTTTAAGTGTGAATGAAGCAATGCCCGAGAGTGAATCAAAGAGTGTTTGGCAAATGCCTCATCATTGATTCAAAAGAATCTAAAGGCTCACTTCCATACTTATTTTTGGCATGATTCATAGCTTAACATGCCCCAAAGATGCTATGTTGTTAACCCAAACCTTTACTATACTAAAAGGGATAAGCTTGTGCAAGCGTTGCAAGGCTAGGTTAGGGCTGTGGTATCAATACGTTCCCAAGTAGGTAAAAGGCATACGGGCGTGCATCATGATGATGATGATGGCGGATGAAGACAAACAATTTGATGCCTCCCCGCAGAAGCTCCAGCGTGCGAGGGAAGAAGGACAAATTCCTAAAAGCCAAGACCTTGGTAGTGCCGTTGTGTTGGCGGTGGGGTTATTTCTGCTTTTGGCACTGGCACCTTCCATATGGAAAGAGTTTTGTACCCTCTTTGCCATGATGTTTGGTACCATTGCCACGGGGTCTATTGATGAAATTGGGGGCGTGTATCTTTTAACTGCCACGGTAAAGTCTATTGCGATGACGATGGGCCCTTTCCTGATTGCGGCCATGTTTGCGAGGGTCATTTCTCAAGCCATTCAAGTGGGCGTTATTTTTACCACGAAACCCCTGATGCCTAAGTTTGATAGGTTAAATCCTGCCAATGGCTTCAAGCAGATGTTCAGTATGCAAAAAGTGATTGACCTTGCCAAGAATATTATTAAAATCTCGTTGTTGTCTTTTTTGGGGTTCAACTTGTTTAAGGAGTTTTTGCCTCAGTTGTTGGACAGCGGACGTAGTGGGCATGTGCTGGCACCCTTGTTGGTACTTGGTACCATGCTTCAAAAGTTTATTATGATGGTGGCGATTGCCTTTTTTGTGATTGGGGCAGCAGATTATTTATACCAGAAGTTTAAATTCATGAAAGACCAAAAAATGAGCCATAAAGAGGTCAAGGATGAATATAAGCAAAGTGAGGGCGACCCCCATGTGAAGCACGCCATTAAGCAACGGCGGATGGAAATGGCACAGCGTCGTATGCTTGACTCAGTGGCTCAAGCAGAGGTTGTGGTGACAAACCCCATTCATGTGGCTGTCGCTTTAGGGTATCAGCACGAACAGATGGAAGCCCCTGTGGTACTTGCTAAGGGGACGGCTGCATTTGCCAAACAAATTAAGACCATGGCAACCCGCCATGGTGTACCTATTGTAGAAGCCCCCCCTGTGGCACGAGCATTATACCAGCTTGTGGGGGTGCAAGAAGAAGTGACTCCTGAGCTATATCAGCCTGTTGCTCAGTTGCTCACACAGGCGTGGGCAAGTGTGGGTAAGCCACCCCCACAGCTGCGTCCTGCGGCGGCTCCTATCACAATACCTACGGCACCCTCTTTAGGAACACTCCCTGTGGCGGGTACTGCACCTACCCTCCCTACGGCAACCCCTCCCAGTGTGTCAGGGTCTCCAATGCCTCCTCGCTTTGGCGGACAACGACCCCCCATGGGGGCTGGAAGCCCTGTGGGGGGTTCAACGCCTTCAGGGGGGATGCGTATTTAGAAGGCTTACTTCTCGGGTAATGAAAGATACCTCCGCCGTGAGGAAAACCAGTACGCAATACCCATACCCAAGAAGGGTAAAATCATTCGGCTTAAATAATTCGGACCGTTGAGTAAGTCATCAATATAATGCTGAGTACCTAATAAGGTGCTACTATCATTTGTAGGTAAAAAGATTTGGAATGTAGAGGAGCCATGATAAGTATCTAGGAGTTGTTTGCAAAAGGCATAGTTATTTGTTTTTGTTACAATAGGGCTGTAACCTTTGTTTAGAAAGCGTTTAGCCTATGAGATTTGACTTGACTGATACACAATTTGAACGTATTCAATCTCTATTTCCTACAAAAA
>JBJTUH010000109.1:0-3261 GCA_046080605.1 Vampirovibrionales bacterium | reverse complement strand
CGGAGTTCCTGTCTTAAAGCTCTTAAATTGGTTAACATCGTTTGAGGAGATTGATACTGGGTGCTGGGATTTTTAGTGTACTGGTTTAATCCTAAAGAAATGATAGGATTCTCCAAAAGACGTTGTTGCGAAGAAGCCCATGTTTCACCATTTAAAACACGAACTCCATTGATTTTCCGCCCATTTCGCGAGTACCGCCCGCCTATTAACTCTGTTTTTTGATCACCGTCGTAATTTGTAATAATCGCTTTTCTTTCCCCAGCCATACTTTTAAGAAAAAAAGGTTGAATCTCTGCTTTTTCAGGCATAACGGTTGTACCATAACGATTAAACAACTCCATATGTGCAAGGTCATGTCCACGAGCTTCACCCACTTGACCAACATAATGCCCATACTTACTAATAATACGCTTTGCCTTACCTTGATCATCAACATTATTAAATACTTCTCTTGCACTCACTACGCCAGTATTAACCATTGCTCTTGACTTAGGGTTCGTCACAACCAAAGGGTCAAGCGACTCTGCAGCACGTTGGGTACGTCCAGCAACTTTGGGAAGTTCAGCAACAGGAAACCACCCTGGATATTGACGTTGTTGTTGTTGAAGAAGTGTCGGAACCCTTCCCTTCGTGTGTGCTTTTTCTATCGCCTTTTGTTCCCTAACAGTTAAAGGACGCATTTCACCATAAGCCTTAGCATAAAGGGTTTGTGCATGACTCAATGCATCCAACTCACGTCTCTGAGTACGTAGCTGAGTACGTAGCTGATTAACCCCTTCAGTTAATCGTGTAAGATGGTTTCTATTTTTTGCATATTGAATGCTATCTTTAGCCCATCCCATATATGTCTGAATGGTTTGCCGTTCACGAGCAATGGTTTGCCGTTCACGAGCAAAGGTTTCTCCACTAGGGAGTAAACGGCTACCTTTTTGGATATCAACAAGCTGACGGGTTAAACGAGATACAATAGACATGCGTGATAAGTCCTCAAGCAGATGGAAGTAATATAAAATAATAAAAACAATATTAAAGGGTAATTGCTTACAACAAGGCTTCGCTCAAGCACCCATCCAAGCTCGTTGTGAATGGGGTTTGCCAGTGATATAATGCTAGGATACTTATTGCTTTATGGGCTGTACTTACAGGCTTTTGTGATTCTTTTATCCACGTACCACAAGGACACTTCCTCCTCATGCGGATTCCTTTTTCTTGGCTTGCTGACTATGTAGACTTGACAGACCTTACCCCTCAAGAGGTCGCAGAAGCACTCACACGGAGCGGACTGGAAATTGAATCCCTTGAGACTGTGGGTCCTATGTTTGAACATGTCATTGTGGCAAAAGTTGTAGCACTTGAGCCTCATCCTAACGCCGATAAACTACGATTAGTCACGCTAGAGGTTGCACCCAACACCTCACAGCAAGTGGTATGTGGCGCCCCAAACGTGGCAGTAGGACAACTTGTGGCGTTTGCACTTGACGGTGCAAAAGTGTATAGCCGTAAAGAAGAAGCTTGGTTTACGTTAAAACCCGCCACCATTCGTGGCGTTGCCTCGACAGGGATGGTATGTGCCTTGGAAGAGCTTCAGTTAGGAGAACAATACCCTATTGACGCACAAGCTTCTGGGATTTGGGTATTAAATGACCGTTTACCTCAGGGCGTACCAGGAACGTGCTTAAAAGAAGCACTTTCATTAGCCTCAGACACGGTGCTTGAGGCAGCCATTCCTGCCAATCGTGGAGACTTAATGGGACTACTCGGTGTGGCACGTGAGGTTGCCGCACTGTTTCAACGTGCCTTTCATCTTCCTAGTGCAGACCTCTCTGCCTACGCAAAGCAAGCACAAGCTGATGAGCATTTTGCCCTAGAACTACCCGATGCTTCTGTGTGTCAAGGCTATGAGGGGGGATTACTGGAAGGCATTAGCGTTGCACCGTCTCCTGAATGGATGCAGCAACGTCTGACTTGGGCGGGGATGCGTGCCATCAATAACGTGGTTGACATCACAAATTATGTCATGTTGGAAACAGGACATCCACTTCATGCGTTTGACCGCTACCAGTTAGATACAGCACCCACACCTTTTTTAATCAGTGTACGGCGTAGTAACGCAGAAGAAACATTAACCACCTTAGATGATACAACACTCTCCCTAGAAAGTAGTATCCCTCTGGTAACATGCAATGAAGTCCCTGTCGCACTTGCAGGTATCAAGGGTGGCTTACGCTCTGGTATTACTGAAACCACGCACACACTGTTCTTAGAATCAGCACTTTTCCCATCGGCGCTCATTCGTAAGGCTAGTAAAAAAGTAGGCATCCGCACTGAATCTTCCGCACGCTTTGAACGAGGCACTGATGCTTCTCGTCAACATTTTGCCTTTCAGCGTGCCACGCATCTATTAGTAAGTTTATGTGGTGCAAAAGCCCATGCAAGCACGCAGGGTGTACCCGCACAGGGAGGCTCTATAGCCGATATGAAATTACACCTAACGATGGCGTATTTCAAACAGCTCACAGGGATGTCCATGGATGCTCAAGAAGCAAGAAACATCTTAGAGCCTCTTGGGTTTGTCTGTGTCCCTTCCCAAGATGAAGAAAACCTCACGTTAGAAGTCCCTGCGTGGCGTACGCAAGACATTCAACATCCTGCTGATGTGGTGGAGGAACTTTTACGCATCAAGGGCTATGACCATGTACCCTACACCCTTCCCACGATATTTCAATTCCCAAAACCAACGCCTTGGGCGATTTTCCAACGTCGGATAAACACCTTTTTACAGGGAACCCTGCAATGTGATGAATGGATGACGAACTCTCTTGTCAGCCTTGAACAGGAAACCGCCCGCTTTCCTCAAAGTAGCGTTATTGCCTTAAACAATGCCAAATCGCCTGACCATAATGCACTACGCACACACCTCATACCCAGTATGCTTAGTAGTGTTGCCCGTCATGCGGCTCATAAAGTAGCACCAGCACTTCGTGCGTATGAATGGGGGAGGGTCTAAGAAAAAGTGGCACAAGTCACGCCAGAACGAGACCCTAAACAAACAGGCGTTCAAGAAAGCTTACGTCTAGGCGTGGTCTTGGCAAGTTTTCAGAAAGCCCCTTCAACCCCCGGTGGCATCCTTGCCCTAGAAAGCTGGCATGACCCCAAAGCTGCCCGATTCTGGGAAGCAAAAGGTGCCGTTGAAGCACTCCTAAAGAGCGTCGTGGGCTTACCTAGCCACCAAATAGTATGGTCAGCCGATACAACACAAGG
>JBJTUH010000108.1:0-5443 GCA_046080605.1 Vampirovibrionales bacterium | reverse complement strand
TTTGTTTTTGTTTGTAAAACTATGAAAGTTGTAAAAAACCAATACATAAGCATCTATCATTCAATAAAGTTTTGACAGAGTAAAGGATTTTAAGATGAGGCTTATTGATAATTATAATGAGCTACTTGGAAATGATTTATTACAAACAGTACAATCAAAAAACCGTTTAAAAATAGCAGCTTCTTGTTTTTCAATTTATGCCTTCGAGGCTCTTAAAGAAGTTTTCTCTAAAATAAACTCTTTAGAGTTTATTTTTACTTCTCCTACATTTGTGCCAACAGAGGCAACAGATAAAATCAAAAAAGAACACCGAGAGTTTTTTATTCCAAAGGCAGAGAGAGAACGCAAACTCTATGGTACAGAGTTTGAAATACAGCTGAGAAACAAATTAACGCAACGTGCCATTGCACGGGAGTGTGCAGAATGGCTTCAGGCTAAGGCCACGTTTAAATCCAACAAAACCAAGTCTCTTATGCAACAATTTGCGTGTGTAGAGCAAGGAGAACAAACTGTTACTTATAGCCCTTTGCAAGGGTTTACAGCTGCTGATTTGGGGTACCAGCAAGGAAGTGCTATTTCTAACTTTGTACAACGTTCTGAAAACCCTATGTCTGCATCTTTTTTAACACTTTTTAACCAAATTTGGCAGGATAAAGACAAGCTGGAAGATGTTACAGCAATAATTTATGAGCAGATTTCTTCAATTTATCAAGAAAACTCACCTGAGCGGATTTATTTTACTATTTTATACAATCTATTCTATGACTTTTTAAGTGAGCTTGATGAATATACGCTTCCCAACGATAAAACAGGATACCAAGAAACCATTATTTGGAAAAAACTGTTTAACTACCAACGAGACGCAGCCACGGGCATTATCAACAAGCTGGAAATGTATAATGGCTGTATTCTTGCTGATAGCGTTGGTTTAGGAAAAACATTCACAGCGTTGGCGGTTATTAAATATTATGAATTACGAAATCGCTCGGTTTTGGTTTTATCCCCCAAAAAACTGGCAGAAAACTGGACGACTTACAACCAAAACTTGGTAACCAATATTTTCGCTAAAGATCGTTTTAATTATGATGTTCTTTGTCATACCGATTTGTCTAGGAATAAAGGGCAATCTGTTACAGGCATGGCTTTGAATAAAATTAACTGGGGGAATTATGATTTAGTTGTTATTGACGAATCTCATAACTTTCGTAACAACGAAGCAGTAAAAGAGCGAGAGACTCGCTACCAGCGGTTGATGAATAAGATTATTCGCTCAGGGGTAAAAACGAAAGTACTCATGCTTTCGGCGACACCCGTCAATAACCGATTTGTTGATTTAAGAAACCAACTTGCGTTGGCTTATGAAGGTGATTCCGAGCAACTGCGTGACAAACTTAAAAGTAAACGAAGTATTGAAGAGATTTTTAACCAAGCCCAACGGATCTTTAATGAATGGACCCAACTTCCTCTTGAAGAGCGTACGCCTCAGGCTATTTTAAATCGATTAGATCCTGCTTTTTTTACATTGCTCGATAGTGTTACGATTGCTCGTTCACGCAAGCATATTCAAATGTTTTACGATACTAAAGATATTGGCTCTTTCCCTAAACGACGGAAGCCACTTTCTTTTCATTGCTCTTTAACAGACCGTGTGAATGTGTTGGGTTTTAATGATATTTTCAAAAGCTTGTCCTCCTTGAAGCTCTCGGTTCACGCACCGATGAGTTATATTTTACCAAGTAAATTGACTAAATATGAGGAATTATACGATACAAAAGTAGAAGGCGGAAAAGGCTACCTTCGCCAAGCAGATAGAGAAAAAAGCCTAGTGGCACTAATGACGACGTTACTTCTAAAGCGTCTTGAAAGCTCCGTAGAAGCGTTTCGTTTAACACTAGCAAAACTAAAGCAATACCATGATAAAACGCTTCAAACAATAGAAGACTTCCAAAAATCATCCGCTTTGCCCTTGGCGGAATTTAACTCGTTTGAGGAAAGCTGGAGCAAGGATGATGTGGCACAGCTGGAAGAAGAAGAGCAAGAAGCACTGATTGGTAAAAAAGTGAAAATTAACCTTGCAGATATGGATTTACACACTTGGCAACGAGAGCTTCAAGCAGATTTGTGCATTGTTAATACCTTATTGCTTCAAATGGAGCAGGTAACGCCTGAGCATGATACAAAATTGCAACATTTAAAACAACAAGTGTTACAGAAGATTCAAGCCCCCATCAACCCGGGCAATAAAAAGGTACTTATTTTTACGGCGTTTGCAGATACGGCTAATTATTTATACAAACATTTAGCTCCTTTATTAAAAGAGCAGAACCTTAATACGGCTCGTATCACAGGGAAAGATTCCCCTACCAGTACGTTAGGCACAACCTACGATTTTCAATCGTTGCTAACACTGTTTTCTCCAAAATCTAAGGATAAAGCCTTGTTACTGCCCAACGAACTCGATGAGATTGAGGTGCTAATTGCTACCGATTGCATCTCAGAAGGGCAAAACTTGCAGGATTGTGATTACGTCATTAACTACGATATTCATTGGAACCCCGTACGGATTATTCAACGCTTCGGGCGGGTGGATCGGATTGGCTCTTCGAATACTGAAATTCAATTAGTAAACTATTGGCCAGATATGACACTCGATGAATACATCAACCTCAAAGATCGGGTTGAAAGCCGTATGATTATTACCGATGTAACTGCCACTGGGGATGATAATGTGTTAACGGCTCAGAGTACCGATACCGCTTACAGAAAAGAACAGCTTCGCCGTCTTCAAGAAGAAGTTATTGAGCTAGAGGATGTAAAAACAGGTATTTCCATTACTGATTTAGGTCTCAATGAGTTTCGTATGGATCTCATCAATCATGTGAAAACGCACGGAGAATCAGGCCTTCAACTCAAGGGCGTACATGCCGTTGTACCACCCCAACCCGACCGAGGTTTATTGCCTGGAACGGTGTTTGTGCTTCGCAGTATCAATGAAGAAAACGCCATTAACCAAAGTAACCGTTTACACCCCTATTACATGGTATATATGAACCAAACTGGGCAAGTAATTATAAACCATACACAACCCAAGCCAATGTTGGATTTACTAAGAACAGCCTGTAAGGGAAAAACTGAACCCTTACCCACTGCCTATAAACCCTTCAATAAACAAACCGATGAGGGCCGAAACATGAAGCAACAATCCGCATTGTTAAGCCAAGCTATTGCAAGTATGATTGAAGTAAAGGCAGAGGAAGATATTGATAGCTTGTTCTCTTCGGGGAAAACCACGGCCTTGCAACACACCATTCAGGGCTTGGATGATTTTGAACTCATTGCCTTTATTGTGATTCAAGAGGAGGCTGCCTCTTAGCAGGGTGTGTATGTTTTATCTTTATCCACCATCAACACTGTTTGACAAATTATTGCCCAAGCAGGTGGCTTTTTCAAAAACGGCGACCACAACGGCTCAAAAGAAACTACTCTCTGAAGCCGTTGAAGCCATCTGTTGGAAGCACAAGCTGGCGAGCGAAACCCTTCACTTGAGTGAAACCCCGCAAGTGTTAGAGATACAGGTTATACATCTCCACCTCAAAGAGAAAGCCTACCCTCGGTTGGTTTTGGAGGTGTTGGATAAGGCCATTCCACACCCCGTGGTGTTTGAGTTATATTATGGACAAGCTATAAAACAGGTATTGGCTTACAAACGCCCGTCGTTGCAAGGCAATGCTTGGATTGTGGAGTCTCCTTATTTTGAATCGCCTTGGGTAGCGGTGGAGGCTGTGGAGCGTCATCCCTTGCCTGTGGCGTTAAACCTAGAATGTTTGTATCAAGCGATGCTGCTGGATCAGATCCCTTTCCCCATCCGATCAGGAGAGGCGTTTTCCGAGTGCTTGCTTCGACAAGAAGAAGCCCAACGTTTGCAAGGCTTGATACATAAACTAGAAGCCCAGCTTCACAAAGAACCACAATTAAATCGTAAACATGCCTTGTTTCAAGAGCTTCGCCAAGCCAAACAAGCACTTGAAACCGCCACCCAGTTATAGCCTTTTTGAAATGAACGCTTGAGTGTTTTTTCGCACTACAGAACAACTTGTCGCTTCAAACAAGCTAAAAATCAGCACCTGTTTGTATCGACCCTACTACTTAATAAGGATTCCATTATGTCGCTACTAGAAAAATTGAAAGAACTTTTAAATGCTCCTGGTGAAAGCCAGGTGTTAGAGTTCAAACAGGCAGGGAGCGATTTTAGTAAAGAAAAATTAGGTGAATACATCTCAGCTCTTAGTAATGAAGCTGGATTAAAAGACTTGCCCGAAGCATGGTTACTATTAGGAATTAGGGATAACCGTTCTGTTTGTGGAACGTCTTTTCTTGCCACTCATGATAAGTGGAATCAAGCATTAAACTACTTATCCGAACATCTTTCAAATAATCAACATCCCGAAATAGACGATATTACTCACGAGGGGAAGCGAGTCTTAATGGTGCGTGTTGCTCCGCCTACTGTAGGCACGGTAATGGGGTTTAAACGTCAGTATTATGCTCGGGATGGGGAATCGTTAGTAGGGTTGCATCCTGAAAAACATCAACGCTTGCTAACCAAAAATACAGATTGGAGTGCCGTTGTTATAGAAGGGGCTAGCATAGAGGATTTAGAGCCACAGGCGATTGAAGAAGCCAAGAAACAATTTAAAATACGCCACCCCCAACTAGCAGTAGACACATGGAATACCCGCACATTTCTTAACAAGGCACACCTTACCATTGAAGGTAAAGTAACTCGAACGGCTTTATTGCTGCTGGGCAAAAGTGAATCGACTCATTTTTTACAGCCAGCGGATCCCTTTATTCGTTGGAGGAGATTTGATGGTAATGGAAACCGTATTGATCAAGGACGCTTTGGGATTCCCTTTCTTCTCACCACCCCGGACATTGCTCAACGTATTCAAAATCCATTGATACGACATATTCCAGTAGGGAAACTTTTTGAGGAAGAACTGGAACGTTACCAGCCTTACTCTATCCGAGAAGCGTTGCATAACTGTATTGCTCATCAAGAATATCGCCGTGGCTCTCTTGTGGATGTAACAGAATATCATGATCGTCTTGTGTTCGCTAATCAAGGGAACTTTATCCCTTGTTCTGTGGAGTTAATGGTAGAACAAGATAGCCCCCCTCCCTATTACCGAAATAAACACTTGGCCAATGCCATGGCAAACCTACGCATGGTGGATACCATGGGTGGGGGTATCCGCAGATTATTTGAAGGTCAAAAGGATCGAGGCTTTCCCTTGCCTGATTATGACCTCACAAACAACCAAGTAAAAGTAACGTTGATGGGGCAAGTGATGGATATCCGTTTTCAAAAAGTGCTGGCCAAAAATCCAGAGTTATCGCTTAAAGAGGTGATGCTTTTGGATAAGGTACAAAAGCAAAAGCC
>JBJTUH010000107.1:0-8059 GCA_046080605.1 Vampirovibrionales bacterium | reverse complement strand
CCATAAGACACATACAATCCCTGCATAGGCTAAAAAGTCAGCCAGTACACTGGCTTCTGGGGTTTTCAGCCAATGAGACACCGCCGCAATCACAGGGAAGGCTAAAAGTGCTTCAATCCCATGATGTGCTACTGTATGTAGGCTCAAAGGCGTAAGGTAGAACCTACCAAGCGTGTTGAATGTAAGTGCTATTCCCTGTAAAGTATGGCTTGAGATGACATCAAGTGCTAGCCATCCCACTATCCACAACAAACGGGTGGTAGGGTCTTCAGGATAAACGGGACGTGTGGTAGAAAACAGTTTTTTGAGACCCCATAGCACCACAGGCAATACAAATAGCTTACCTGCCATGGTGAGTGCGACTGCTTGCCACGCATGAGGTAGAAGGTTGGTGAGGCAATAATAAGGCACCATTGCGAGCAATGCCACGAGGATACTTGCACTCCAAAAAAGGGTTTGTGTTTGATGAAAAGGAGTTTGGCATTTCACGGCATAGGCTTGTGAAAGCTTTAAGGTTGCTTTGACGGTATACAAACGCCACAAGGGGCTAAAAACCCTTCTTAATGTCCGAGAAACACTCATTTTTCTTGCGGAGACTCTCCCATAAAATAGAACAAGAGGAATGATCGTCAAAATCCCCATGCTATATACAAGAACTGGATTGTTAAATCCAAGGACAGTCATTGAAAATGCAATGGTAGGAAGCAGTACATGTAATACTTTAAAACACCGAAGTATCAAAGAGGACGATTTTTTACACCCGCCACTACGCTTGTAGGGTTGGTTGATGAGAAACATAGGATGCTGAAAGCGTTGTAGTAGTAGACCCAGGGCAATACTAAAAAGAGCGATACACATATATCCAATAAACCCAACGCTTGCTCCATGTTGTCCTAATTGCATCGTCCATACAAACCGCATATGGTGATACGCAATAAAGAAAAAGGTGAGGTTATTTATCCATCCAGCAGTATGAGGATGTTGCAACTGATTTTTTAGCACTTGAATTGCATAAAATGCTAAGCCCCCAATAAACCCAACACTTGCAAAGAGCCATGTGCTTTTCAAAGGAATAATACAGTCTAAATAATGCTTGGTATAAGGCGTGAGTAAAGTCCTTAAGTTTTCATGCCCTTCTAGGATGAAGAAGAGAATGATTAGCATTAAAACGCCTAAGAAAATACATGAAAGCGCACATCCGCCTAACGTAATCATTCCGATATAAAGTCGCCAAAAGTAAGATAGATTTAAAAATGCACGATAGAAAAGATTGAAAAAAATAGTAACCATATGAATCATACCTTACTTTTTGTGTGAATTTTTTGGGATGTTTTGGTGTATTTATACTTTCACTCTAACAAAACAGAAAGTCCTCATCAATTGGGGTATGTAGGGTTGTTCAAGGGTATGTGTTGAGGGTTAGAGGCTATCCAGCGTTGTCTATCTTCCTGAAATCCAGGTAGATGGCTTGCAATGTCAATGAGTTCAGGGATACTTAGCCCATGGAAGGGGTACCGTAGAGGTACCTCCATAGTACGGATATTTCGGAAAAAAGGGTGTGGCTGCAATGTACTGAAAGCATGACACACCAAAATGTTCGGCTTTTAAACCATCTTGACTTGCAAGATTTATCAACAGATGACCTAGGACAGGATAGCGTTTGGTTTTGTCTTGGGCTACTCTGTTCCAGACCGTTTTGTTTGCAAGTAGCACATGTCACAATACCACAGGATAAACACCCAAATAAATGGTTGCATGCTCGATACTTTATGAACCAGTTTTGGCACCATGCTTCAACAATAGTTTTGATATCTCAATATTTTTCCCGAAAAGAGAAAGAGTGAAAGGTGTAACATTTAAATCGTTCTTGATATTCACTTCAGCCCCATGCTCCAGAAGCAATTTAACCACTGGCGTATGTCCTTTTAAAATAGCCATAAAAAGAACGGTATTCCCCCCTTTGTACACTTGGTTAATGTTACCCCCATGCTGAAGAAGCACTTTAACAACGTGAGTGTGTCCTCTCGTACAGGCAGCTACAAGAGGTGTGGTTTCACTATGATTGATTTGATTGACATCGGCACCATGGGCAAGTAAAAGTTTGACTGCCTCTGTCTTTCCAAAGCCACTTGCTACTATTAATGGGGTACTGTCTCCTGTAAGTTCATTGATTTTTGCCCCATGGGCTAATAAAAGGTTTATGATTTCAGTGTATCCTTTAACACTTGCCCAAATAAGTGCAGTACATCCATTGTTATCGGGATGTGTGACATCCGCCCCTTGGCTTAATAAAAAGGCGACAATTTTAGGATATCCTTCTGTAGTTACCCAAATGAGGGCGTTATATCCTATTCTGTCAGTATGATGTATGTCAGCACCATGAGCGAGTAAGAGTTTGACGATGTCAAGATGACCTTGCATACTGGCTGAAATAAGGGCATTGAGTCCATTATGCTCTGTAAGATTGGCATCTGCACCATAAGCTAGTAAGCGTTTGACAATTTCAAGGTTTCCGTTGTAACTCGCATATGAAAGAGGGGTTTCGCCTTGTTTATTGGGCTTATTGACATCCGCTCCAGCTAAAAGTAAAGCTTCTATTAGTAATGTATCATGCTTATCAATCGCAAGGTGTAGCCGAGTTTTGCCTGTTTCTGTGTCAACGGCATTAGGATTTCCTGTAATGGAAGGAAGTTTTTGTTTTGAGCTTACAGTTATTATGTTGGCCTGGACAGATTTTGCAGAAGTACATCCTGTGAATATGAGGCTGGTAGTGAGTACAAGTACAAACACCAAGGCGTAAGATAGAAAGCGTAAAACCATTGTTGTAATAGGTCTCCTTTTTTACGATACCGAAAATATCCTTATACTTTAACACAAATTTTATTTTCTATAGTGTTTCTGGTGAATGGCATACTGGGTAATTGTGCGAAAGGTAATCAGCTTCTATCTATTCACGAGCCGCTTTACGTGTAAAACATAAAAGCGGCTCGTCTTTTCAAGCAAGTAGCTATAGCTTTTTTTGTTTTTTTCTCAACTGTTTGCGTGCCTCCTCAACTTCCTCTGGGGTATAAGCTCGCATAAGTTGTTTAAAAAGAGCATCATAAGCAGGACCAAAGCCTGAGCCTGTTGAGGTATGCCATTTGTGTGGAGGAGTGCTAGGGCGTTTGATAGGCTGTTTAGTAGGAGGTTTAGCAGGCTTTTTAGTAGTAGACTTTTTGGGTTTGGATTCATAATTATAATGTTGAGTAGGCTTGGGTATGATGGCATCGTATGTGGCTCCACCTGCCTGATCTCCTGCAATAGCTGCTCCCGCAAGAATGAGAGGATTCATCGTCATGGCTCCTGCACCTGCACCTGCTATGGCACTTACAATTGTACTCACGGTAACACTTCCAATGCGATGTAAAGCATTCTTAATCACTGTTCCAGGGGTTCTATCGAGTGCAATATCATCCTTGATACCCTTTATGATAAGTCCAGCATCAAGTACATATCCTGCACCTTGTAAAAATTTCAAATGCGTTTCTATTGACTTCAAATCACCTTTTTTAATGTCCTTTATCAATTCTTGCAGAACAGTATTCGTATTCTGGAGTCCATCGCCCACCACAGAAGCTTCCCCAGATTGTTTTTCAATCCTTTGCCTTTCGTTAAGCTCTTTTTGATTTGGGTAAGGAGAGCTTTTATGAGTTTGCGTAGGTGCTTGTTGTGTGTGCTTCCCTGTAGCAGGATGTTGAGAAGGCTGGCTAAAGTTCACGATACTTGGACCATGAGGCCTGTAGGGTTGTTCAAGGGTATGTGTGCCATACCCTTGAGCATCGGTAATGATACCCTTATGGGTTTGAGGATTAGAGGCTATCCAGCGTTGTCTATCTTCCTGAAATCCAGGTAGATGGTTTGCAATGTCAAGGAGTTCAGAGAGACTTAGCCCGTGTAAGGGTTGCTGTGGACGCACCTCCATGGTGCGGATACTTCGGAAAGAAGGATGAAACTTTTGGAAAAGTTCATGGCTTGGAAAGTCGGGGTTTCCTATTAACTCGGGGACGGTGTCAATCCATGCAGCAAGCTTGCTTTCAGGGATGTTTAAGAGCTTGGCAAGCTCTAGCATTTCGGCGTACTCTCGTTCTTCTTTTGTCATGGGAAGGGCGTTGAAAGGCAAGGTATGCTCAAGGTCATCAGGTAATAGCTCAGACATAAGCCCTCGGAACAGTTTGGGGTTGTGAACGCCGCCTTCCCCAAAGGTTATGGCTTCATGTAAGGGGACACGAGAAAGGGGCATCTCTTTCCATTCGTCCTCCCAGATGCTGGTTCTATTGTTTCTGGGGACGTGTTTAAAGTATTCAAAGACCCGTAAGGCATCTCTTTGGTCTTGAGCATTTTGAATGCCTGTTTTTGCAAGGCGTTTGACGCTTGCTTCGTGGTCGTCATGGTCTTTTTGATGCCGTTTTGCCTCTGCACCATGCACGGGACAGTCATAAATAGAGCCTTCAAAACCATCTTTAATAAACCGACGATGCCCTTGTTTGGTACTATAAAAGCACATCATAGTGAGCGAGTTTCTTTCTGTGACTGATGGATGCAAGCAACACAAAGCCATGGCGGGTGAAAAAACCTGCCATGGCTTCAGTGTACTAAAGGAAAAAAATAGGATGTAAGCGGTTGTCTGATGCCCATGACCTCATCTGCACCTCATACGTTCCCAAGGGATGAGAGCTTGAAGGGTGTCACGCCATGAGGTATTGTCTGCTACCCTAGCTCAAAGCCCTCCTTGAGAGAGAAAAAAAGAGGGCTTTAGGCTTTTAGGGATGAAGGGCTGTGGATGGTGTGAGGAGAAAACCTATCAGGCGGGTACTCACGTTAGGGGCGTAATTTGGCACGCAGTTTCATCGCACGTGCTTGAGGAGAAAGCCTCTCAGGTTCTGCCACGATGGGGAGTTGAGGCAAGCCCCGCTGAGGCGATGCCTCTTGAGGCATGTGCTGTTGTACTCGATGGTTGATAGCATGTGTTTTTTCAAGGTGTGCCTGAAGGGTGGGAATGCTGTCGGGTGATGGGGTGGGCGTGCCTTCTCCGAGAGGCTCTGGCTTGGCAAGTTTACGTTTGGGTTGCCGAATGAGGCGCTCCCCCTCTTGTAGGGCATGGGGGTTGACTTTTTCTGGGAGAAATCGCTGCCCTTGAGCTTCCATGGCAACGGGCGAAGGCATTACGTCACGGTTGTGTGAGGTCTTTGAGCCAAGGGGTGAGGCACTCTGATACAGAGAGCGTTCAGCTAAAGTGCTTGCATAAGTAGTGCTTGAGGTTTTAGAGGACTGTCTGACTGACGGGGATGCCATGGCAGGCGAAGGCATCGAGGTTTCAAGTTTTGCAAAAATGTCGGACACATACGTCTCATCGGCTTGATGACTCTTTTTACGTGCTTCAGCCCGCTGTTTTGCCAGTTGGGTGAGACCTCCTAACTTTCGAGGTTCCTTTTTAGTGGATTGTACGCCTTGCAAGCCTGATTTTTTACTTGAGGAAGCTTTACTGGGTATGACTTCTTGGCGGTATGCTTCTTGAGCATAGTGTGCTTGAAACCCTGAAGCCGTGTAGGCTTCAAGTGCGGGGGTGGCGTGAGAGGATGGCTCGGGGTGTAATAGGGCATCAGGCTCCCAGCCTTGTTGTGCCATGGCTTGTGCAAAGGCGTGGTCATGTGGAGGGTGTCCTTGGTTGAGCTGTTGTAGCATGGCAAGTGCATCATGAGGGTGGGTATGTTTCCCAGAGGGCTGACGTTTTATCCACCACAACCCAGCAGCACCTAAGAGTCCGATGCCGAGTAACCCGAGAACTGAGGGAAGCACTGCCATGACCTCTGGGCTTTGCATCAGGGTTTTCAATGGGTCAAGTACGTCTGTAGGGGTGTCATGATTCTGAGAAGGGTGCGTCGCAACTTTTTGTAAACTGCTTGTGGGTGTGCTTGGAAGGGCGGCAGTAGGAGCCTCTTCTTTGATAGAAGGAGCCTCAAGCTCTGAGACACCCAAGAGTGCTTGAGCTGTGGGTGAACTTGTCTTTGGTGCCGTAGCGGTCGCTTTGTTTATATGAGGTGCTGGCTCGTTCAGTGCGTTAGGCGTTTGGGCGGTATCAGTGATGCCTGAAAGCTCTTCTGGAAGTGCCATGACAGGTTGAGCATTTTGAGCATTTTGTGAAGTAGCCGAGGAGCCTAGCGTGGTGGAAGGGGCAGGAACAAACCCTACTAAGGTGGTTTTTGGAAGTTGCTTCCCTTCCAGATGAATCCGTAAAGAGCCATTGGGTAACTTTTTGGCTTGTATTTTAGCCACTCGTTGTGTGAGTGCCACATCCACTTGTAGGGTTTTGCTCGGATGAACGCCCTCAATGATAATATCAGTCTGGGTGGCACTTTGATTTAACACCGTGTAGTGTAGTACACGGGGCGTATCAACTAGGATATGGGTGGCATCGGGTGCATCAATCAGACGTAGTGTTTGGAGGGTTTCAGGGTTGGCAAACGCCTCAGCAGACACGAGCAACATGCCTAAACTCATGAAGAGACTCACAAGCGCAATACGGGCAACGTCATGACCAAGACCATGGCGGGTCATGCAGGGAGGGTATAAGAGAGGGGAAGACTTAGGCATGAAACGGAAGGTTACTTTCATGGGCTTCGTATGACAGCACTATGCTGTCAGGAGGATGGGCAAGTAAACTGATTCACTGGTTTTCTGCCCTACCCGAGACCAGATGAGGTATAGAGCATGAAAACGATACGATACTTTATCCTATCGTAAGAGGAGTTTTTCCTTTTCGTGCTTGAGAGATCACAAGAAATCCTCTAAAAAGAGTAAGACTCCTCTTATTCACTGAGCGGAAGAACTACTTTGTACGAAGCTTGCGGGTAGAAGGTATTGCCTGGTTGACCTTGTATTGTTGTACACACTGGGGCATAATGCGTTTCCTTTTTTTAGTTAGAAAGTTTCCTAGACATGATGATGTTCTCTGCTGCTGCTTCTTCCTCTTCTGCTTCGCAGGTGAAAGCTTCCTCACCACAGGGTTTACCCAAAATGGTAGAGTTTACCCTGCATGACCCTGAGCAAAAAGGGAGAAGCTTGGGGGTCTTGCCTGCCAAGCGTGTGCTTCCCCCCTTACCTACGTCTCCTGAGGGGTTGCTAAGTTGGTCTGTGGTGGAAATTTTACAGCAATGGCCTCATTTAGAAGCAGACCTTAAACAGCTTGGTTTACCCACACAGGGGTATCGTGCCGCCTCTCTTGAGACCTTAAGAGCCACATTAATGGTGCATCAGCTTGACCCGCAAACCATTGCAAAGAAGCTCTTTAAACGCCTTCCTTAGTGTTAGGGGAAGTCTAACGCATTCGAATGGTAGGGGATACCCTTGCGGTATCCCGCTATGCTTGTAACGTGGAAAGCATGAATAGGTTACTGACGTTTTCTCAGTGAGGAATCAATCTCAAAATAAAGAGGTTTGAAGCACAGAATTTTTGGGTTCGTCAGGGTGCATTAAAAGCTTTTGCTGAGAAGACAATAACGGGATGCTTCGTTTCATTAAGGCACTTAGGCGTTTGTCGGCTTGAGTCAGTACCGCTTTGGGTACTCCTGCCATACGTGCCACTTGAAGCCCGTAGCTTTTCTGAGCGGCTCCTGCTTCAATGCGATACAAAAAGGTTAAAGCACCGTCCTGCTCACTGACGCGCACTCGGAGGTTTTGAACCCACTCAGGGTAACTATGCTCAAGTGCGTTAAGTTCATGGTAGTGGGTTGCAAAAAGGGTTCTGGCACCGATGTGTTCGACAAGATATTCTGTGATGCTCCATGCAATCGCCATGCCGTCATAGGTGCTGGTGCCACGTCCTACTTCGTCGAGCAAAATAAGGCTTCGTGCTGTGGCATGATTGAGAATATCGGCAACTTCGGTCATTTCTACCATAAAAGTGGATTGTCCCATGCTGAGGTCATCTGAGGCACCAATACGGGTGTAAATGGCATCGACTAACCCAATTTCCGCCTCACTGGCGGGTACAAAGCTCCCGATATGTGCCATGAATACCACC
>JBJTUH010000106.1:0-18825 GCA_046080605.1 Vampirovibrionales bacterium | reverse complement strand
TGCCAATCTGTGCGGTACTGATTTCTTAGGAGCTCTTATAACGGAAAAAAGCCTAAAGGGTGCCATCAATACACTCTATACTAAGATACCCGAACACTTTACCCCAGAGCGTCAAGGGTATAGTGTATCAGATGGTAACTTTAATTTGGGGGTAAAAATTGGACCTAGCTTAACTACCAAAAGAAAAAGATTAGAAGACCCTCTTAATCCATGCGCAGATAGAGAGCTTCAAGCGATGAAAGAGATAAAAGCTAAACTTGCAAAGTTAGAAACAACCAACCCACAAATTGCCGAGGAGATTCGAGCAATATTAGTACAACATAGAGGAGACTTTGTAGACCGAAGGCATCCAAAACAACTTTACATTACCATGGACACAGCACAAGGGGTTCCACTTTCTGATGTATACGAGAATCTATCACGACAAGAATACAAAATCATTCAAGACACTATTAAAGAACAAACAAACCTAATTAAGACGCATCTACAGCATACTCTTCAGGATAGAAATCCTGGTAATATTTTTGTGGCAGTAGACTCTGATGGGAATGTCAAATGGGAAGGAGGTAAACCCATCCTGCAACATATCGATTATGCGTAGTCTTAAGTGTCGAGGTAAGGTCGTATCTTGTTCTCTGTCCGAGATGGTACAAGCTATTGTCTTCCATTTTCATAGGGTCACGCAAGGCCACTTAGTCAATGTTCTCAAACCCCTGTAGGGGGGAATGGGAATGAACCCTCACGCTTCCCTCTCCCCAAAGGGAGACGCTTCATGCGAGGAACCCTTGTGGTACACTAACCACTATGAACGCTTCTTTTATACCCCCTACTTTATCCTTAAGCTCTCAAGCTCCTCTCTCGTTATTCCCCGAACCCCAAACGGTGTTATGGCTTGATACCCCGTGCTTTTTTCCCCGCCATGGTGTGCAAGCAGGGGTGTGGTCTTCACAAGAGGTGCCTGCGTGGCAGTGGCAGTATCCTCAAGAAGAAAGTGAAACGGCTGGGTTAAGCCGAGAGGGTACCATGGCATTGTTACTTGCGATGCACCCCCAAGAAGCCTCTCAAGCGACCTTTCCCCCTTGGGAAACCCTGACGCATGTGTTAGTGCATCAAGGGCCAGGAAGCTTTACAGGGCTTCGGCAAGGGATGCTGATGGCACGTGCTATCGCACAGGTTTACCCACGCCTGCATGTGGGATGTGTGACAGGGTTACAGTTAGCCTATGTGTACACCGCACTTCAACGGTATCGTGTGCCTGTGCATCATGGGGCGGTACGTGTGAGTGTTGCCCTTGAAAAGCAAGGGTTATGGTTATCGCAGGTATTTCAGGCACCTGATGCACTGCTTCAGCCCATCTCCACTGTTGAAACCCTTACAACAGCACAACTCATGGCACAGGGTGTATTGGAACAGGGGGCTGAGAAGACTCAAACACCTCTCACCCAGGTGCTGATTGGCTCAGAGGAACTGCTTGAAGCACATCCTGCCTTGACGCATCTTCCTCATGGTCAGTATGCCTTACCTTGGGCGTGTACCGACACCTATAGGCTCGTTGACTTCCTGTTACGTGACCCTTTGTTACAGCGTGTGTTGGGTCTTACATGGCACCAAGGGTATGCCTCACTGATGCCCTTTTATGCGATGCCTCCGAGTATTACCCCTCCCCGAGTTCGCCCTAAACGAGTGTTTTAGGGACTACCTTTTTTGATGAGACCTCGTAGTGTCTGAAACTGACCCACTGCCCATCGTAACAGCCAACCGTACAAGGCAGAGCTTGGTGTATGGTACCAAACCGCACGACGTACAGGGTAACAACGTTGCGTGAAGGGGTCACGCAGTTGATGATACGGCTCAATCATGGTGGAGGGGAGGGCTTCTCCTGCCTCTAAACGCTGTGCCATAAAGTGTAGTAACTCTAGTTGAATATCAAGGTACATGGGTTCTGCCTCATGGCGTTCCGTATCGGCATCGAAATGCCAAAGGGCGTGGTATACCGCCTCTAGGGTGCTATCTTCCTCCATCCAGAGTCCTAAGCGTTTTACCATGGGCCAGTTACAAAGGGCAATACGTGCAGGAATACGCTCGTGTAGCACTAACTGGAGTAATTGCCCTGCAAACCGCCGCCGTTCTTGCCGTTGAGCGAGAGCTTCAGGGTAAAACTGACGGGTGAAGGTATGTTGAAGCTGGCGTAGTCGGAACGTCCATCCTTGCCATACCCATGTGAGGCGTTGTAGCCGTTCCCATAGTCTCTCTTTGCCTAAAGACTGCTCCCGTGGGTTGGCTGATTTAGGCGTAGAAGGTTCTGAGAGGTAGCGGCTTGCGGTTTGACCGTTGGAAAGAGGTACCGTGGTGGTATCGGTAAGATAGGCTTGAAACTTAGCGGTCTTTGTCGGTGTCATTGCTGAAGAGTTCCATGCCGTTGAGCATCTGATTTTGTAGGAGGGTTTGCACCATTTGAGGGTCAAGACTTTGAGCGTTCCCCATGCCGTTACCGCCTTGTCCTTGCGTACCTTGAAGCATCATCATAAGGCTGAGGGGGTCAGAGGTGTTTGAGGAGGTTCCTTTGGTGTTCCCCAAGATGCCCATGAGTTGTTGCAACTGGTATTGCTGCATTAGTTGGGCTTGCTGTTCGGGAGATATGGCGGCGGTACCAAGGGCTTGCGGTGTCGTGGAGGTAGTGGGGGGGAGGGCTGGTACAGACACCTTGGGTAAGGCTTTAGGAGGTGCGTCAAGGGCGTGAAGGGTTGCCTGCCACGGATGAGAGAACGTGTCCTGAGACGTGTTAGACAAAAGCTTGAGTGTACTTTCAATGTAACCTTGGAAGCGTTCAAGCCCCTGCGTGGGAAGTGCCTTTGGCATGGAGGCACCACGAGGCGTTTGACGAAGAAGGGTTTGAGCCTCTTGTAAGGCAGTAGTGGCTTCTTGGTAGTATCCTAGTGTCATGGCACTTAGCCCTTTGTAATACTGGGCAAGGGCTTTCACGAGCGGTAAAGAGGCTTGAGCCTCATCTTGAGACTGTCCACTAAGCCATGCCTGTAGTGTGGTATAACATGCCTGCCATTCACCTTGTTTATACAGGGTCATGCCTTGCTGTAACGGTAAGGGAAGGGTGCCAGCGTCTGTTTTTATATCTTTTGAGGTATGATGCCCTAACACGTCATGCACTTTGGGGACTGTGGTAGCAGCACCTTGCTCAGACGTTTGCATGGTATTGGCTTGAAGGGTATATGCCTCTTCTGTTGCGTGTCTGGAGGCTGACTGTGGCGGGTACTGATACGCATCGGCATTCAGCCATTTACCAAACACCATCCACATAATGCCACCTAGAAGACTCATCCAAAACCAAGGAGTAACACGTGCCATACAGGCACACCATTGGCGATGCCATACCGCTTGCGTGAATGCTTTTTGAGATGTGTCGGACGGTTTCATAGTCTCAAATGTTTCACTCCAGCCTTACATTGTTTCATGTACCACACACCTTTTACCATGGTGCTTTAAAGTATACGCAAGCCATGGCGGGTGTGAGGGAAGCAAGGTGAAAAGTTCCTCTCTTTAGAGGAGACCGTCCCCTGGTAGGGGATACTACAAGGGTATTCCGTTTTTATGGGTTTCTGTTAGGATATACCCTGGCGATGGTTTGGTCGTATAATATTGTTATTTAAATATAAAAACAATCAATTAACATAAAAAAAACAAGGAAATAAAAATCTTATTTCCTTGAGAGGCGAATGTAAAAGAAAAGGAAAACGGTTTGATGAGAAAAAACTTAAATAAAAGATAGGGCGAACCCTACAGGCATGAGGCTAATGTACTTGTTGCACTTCCTTAATGCTAGGAATCTGTTGGCGAAGTTGCTCTTCAATGCCCATTTTAAGGGTATAGGTAGAAGAAGGACACGTACCACAGGCACCGTGAAGTTTTAGTTGCACAATACCATCCTCAGTGACACCCATAAGTTCACAGTCGCCACCGTCTGCTTGCAAATACGGACGTACTTGGTCAAGAACTTCTTGTACACGTGCTAATTCAATGACAGAGGCTAACATGATGGTAAAACCCTAAACACTTTCAGATAGAAAACACGAACATTACATGCCAAACGAACTACCACAGCCACAAGCACTGGCGGCATTGGGGTTATGAAACTTGAATCCGCCATCCATGAGGGCGTGAGAAAAATCAATGGTGGTTCCCTTTAAATACGCCGTTGCTACGGGATGCACGTATACTGTAAGGTCACCTTCCTGTTGGGTGAAATCACCTGCAACAGGTTCTTTACACGGTGTCATGTCATACTGTAAGCCAGCACAACCGCCACCAATAACACTTAACCGAATACCAAGGGCATTTTCAGCTTTTGCGGTTTCTAACATTTTGGCTCGTGCTGCATCCGTAAGGGTGACAACCTGAGACAAAGAAGCTTTTGCGGCTTCAATCGTGAGTGTGATTGCAGAGGGAGAGATAGAAGCGTCAGACATAAGTCAAATAAGAGCTTGTAATAAAATTGCTTGCGGAACACAATAAACTTACGGTAACCAGAACCTGCGACGCAAAAAAAGCAGTGTATGAAAAGGTATCTTCACCTTAACGATTCAACTTAAGAAGGAAGTGATATCCTTTTAAGTTCACCTCACACTATTAACATTAACGTAATCGTTAAGGTTTGGCAATACCCTTTTTAGAGGTTTTTAGGTTTTCTTAATGATTTTTCCCGAATCGTTCTGACCCCATGCCTTGCATCCGAAGCCTCTCCTATAGGAAAAAGCCCCTTCGCCTAGTACCCATGAAGAGGTAGGGGACGCTCTTGTGCCGTCCCGTCAAGCAAACGGTATGTACATACACAAAACGGGATACCACAAGGGTATCCCCTACACTACTTGGAAAGGTCAACCCCATGCCCCCTACACACATGCCTCTTGGGGGATAGGCAAAGGGGCAGTATGGAAGCCTGCGTGATGTGAAGCAGAGAGAGGTCTACACGCTAAGGGTGAACCTCTCTCGCTCTCTGGCTATGAAGCCGTATGGCTTCCCTCCTTATGCAAGTTCCGCAAGCAGAGACTCGTAGCCTGTTTTTCCCATCAGGGCATGGGTGTATTTCTTGGCAAGCTCAACCCCTGGTTGGTCAAAGGGGTCAACATTGAAAAACGCCCCTGCTAAAGCGGTTTGTACTTCCAAGAAGTATAACACTTGAGCCACGTGGTAGGCATCCACTCGAGGGATTTTCAGTGATAGGGTGGGACGATCGTTTTTCAATAAACTGGTGCGTGTGCCATCCAGTTCCGCCAGCATGAGCTGATGGAACGTTTTACCGCCAAGGTAACTCAGTTCAGCCACTTCAGGGTATGCCGTGGCAGGAATGGTGAGGGTGTGGTCTGTCTGAGAGACCTCAATAAAGGTGATAACCTTATCGAAGGTACCTTCATTATAGAGTTGAATTTGAGAATGCTGGTCGGTGGCACCCACGGCAGGAATGGCGGTTGCGCCAACATGAACCACCTGTCCTTCTTTGTTAAACTTCTTGCCTAAAGACTCTGCCCACAACTGCACATACCAGTGAGCCACCCAGTAAAGTCTTGCACTGTAAGGCATGAGGACGGATTGTGTATACCCTTTGTGGTACATGCTGGTATGAATGAGGGCTGATTGTGCGGCGGGGTTTTGATGTACATCAGGGTTTTTTAAGGCAGGCTCAAGGTCAAGGATTCCTTGACGTAGGGCTTGAAGGTCAATGCCACAAAGTGCAGCGGGGAGCAGTCCTACCGCACAGAACACGGAAAACCGTCCGCCTACATCATCAGGGACTTCAAACGCACGGTACTGTGCTTGCTGTGCCAACTGGCGTAGTAGCCCTTTGTTTGCATCGGTCGTTACTACCATGTGTTTTGCCACAGCATCAGCACCCAGTTTGCTTTGAAGTGCCTCTTTGAAAAGCATCATGGCAGACATGGTTTCAGCGGTGGTGCCTGATTTGGTGATGACATTCACCAATGTACGGCTGAGGTCAAGCACGTCAAGAAGCCCCGTGATTTGATCACTGTCCACGTTGTCAATAAAGTGGTAACGTGGTTTACCGCCTCGTTGCTCTTTCGTAAGGTTGTTCCAGTAGGGGTGCAGCAATGCACTGAGTAAGGTTTTCCCCCCAAGGCAAGAGCCTCCGATACCTAAAATGACTAAATCATCAAACTGCCCTTCGACCTCTTGGGCAAAGGCGGTCATGGCTTCCCACATGGCATCACGGTGAGGCAAGTTTAACCATGCACTCCATGCACCTTCTTTGTGTTGGTTGGCGTATAGCTCATTGACGGCTTGGGCGACATCTGTGGCATTGACACTGTAGAGGGTCTCAAGGTCAAGGGCATGAGGGGAGGCAAGCTTACCTTGTGTGACGTTTTGAGAGAGGAATTCAACGGTCATCATCATGGGGAGAATCTCGTAGTTTAAAAAGGGGAACATACAGGGGCTACGTCCTACCATGAGGCAGTCGTGGCACTAAAGCACTGAATTGAGGGTAGTATCTTCATGAAGATGAGTCACAGAACCCTGATGTGTGCCACAAAAACACGGCGTGAAGGCACGCACGGTTCCTGAAACCCCTCTTCAAAAGCTTTCCTTCCATGGTACCATGGAAACACGTTCTACCCCAACGATTCCCCTGTTTGTCCTTTATTTATTTGTGCTTGCTGTGCCTCAAGTGACACGCAGAGAAAGCCATGGCGGGTTAGCACGTGTGCTGTACAGAATCAGAGGTAAGGAATCATACTGGCATGCAAAATCGACCCTTGTTGGATGTTCTAAAACGCGCCTTATGGGTGGGTGTGATGGTGCTGTGTTGCGTGGGCTTCACCTCTGTGGCATGGGCATGCCGTATGATGGTACTCCTACAAGCCAAGCCCTGTGAGGCTCAGGATGATGTCTGTCAGGCGACGCTTGCCCAGTATGTGTTTGAGGATGCACGTTCCTTCAAGCGCCAAGGGCATCCTGAACAACCGTATTACCAGCTAGGGGGGGTGAGTACCCCTGTGAATGCCGTGCCTGGTGTGGTGCCTAACATTGATGGGGCGGGGATGATAGCCTATGCTCCCTTGTCTACGGTGACATCATCTGCCATGGTGTCTGTAGGGTATTTCCGACAGTCTAAGGCGTTGCTTGAGGAAGATACGACATTTCGTCGTACGTTCCAAGACTGGATACCCCGTGCCAGTGTATGGTTGTTGCATAACAGGGCGGCAACCGTCGGAATTCCTACCCCAGAAAACAACCATCCTTTTCAAGTAAAACTCAGTGACCGTCCAGGGGATACATGGAGCTTTATGGGCAATGGTGGTTCTCCCCTGTCCATGGCATCCTATCGTCGACATATCACAGACCCTCGTATCCTCAAGGCAAATCCTTTGGCACAACAGCTACGTTCCTCGACGCACAAGCCACAGATGCCGCAACAGGATGCATTGGTCGCTGAAATGACAGACACCGAGCGACTGTTTCACCTTATCCTACAAAAAGCACTCCCAACCCTTGACGGAAAGCCCCTTTCACAGGAAAGTCTACCTGCCTTTAAGGCAAGTGTGTTACGCACCTACCAGCACACCATGAGCCAGTATCCTATCAAAGTCCTTGCCCCATTTTCTCAAGGCAAGGGGTACCAAGAGGCGAAAGGACCAGAAGGGTTTTTGACCCCTGATAGCCGTTATCCTCGGCAGGTACCTAACTCGGTGGTACTCAGTAACGGAGAGTATACGTTTTTACTGCTTCACGAGTACCCGTTATTTTATCAGTTAAGGCACTCGGTGAAACATCCTCAAGAGGTTGAAACGGTGATTGTTGCCAGTGAGCCTACCAATCTTGCGACATTTTATGCACAAGGGCAAACCTTTCCTTCTCACGTTACTCGGTGGCAGTGGATTCCTGACCACACGTTGGTGACCTTACACCGAGAAGCCACTGGACGTATCACCATGCACTGGGAGCCTATCGTACTGAAAGTGCCTTCCCGCCTGAGTCATTAATCTCGGGTGCGTCGCATCCTGCCACTGTCAATACGTTCGACGGTATAATCTTCTTTGGCAGGGCTTGCCAAGGGTTTTTTTGTTTTAGCGTCTTGGGCTAAGTCAAAAATAGAGAGTCCTTTACGCTCGGCTTCACGATGCGCCAAAATATGGGCTTGGGCACTACTCGATGAAGAGGGCTTCCCTAACTTTGTGGGGTCGAATAAGGGTTCTTCCTCAAGTTTTTGGAGGGTTTTATGCAATGCCTCTGCCTCCCGCTGTTGACGGAGAGCTTCTTCCTCTGCCTTGCGACGTGCTTCTTCTTCTAGGCGTTGTTTTTCAAGGTATTCATCATACCAAGTCATCACGCCTGATTTATCTCCGTTAAATGCACGACTCACCAGTTCACTGACTTCCAGGGGGTGGGGCTGTCCCGAGCTTTCAGCCAATAGCGCTTTTAAAAGAAAGCCTAGGTAGAAAAAACGAATGCTACACTCACGCCGTCCAATTTTATCAATCCGAGAGAGTTTAATTAGAGGTGCCTTCAGTTCAGGACACCCGACAAACAGTTCATTAATCACGTCCCGTTGTTCGTACTCGCTTAAAATGCGTTCAAAGTTGGTGGCAGGTTCCTGGAGGGTAGGGGTAATGTTTAATTCTTTTAAGCCATTATTTAACTCACGCCCTAACACCCCTAAAAGTACCTTATTGAGTTTTTTAATCTCAAGGAGTGCCTCTTGAATCAGCGTGTCTTTTCTATACCAAAGTTCTCGTTCCATGGTCATCATCATAATGGAATACTTTCACGCTTGTGGGTTGAGGGTGGACTGAAAGGTCATAAGCTTATCGCCCCCTAAGCTTCCGCCATGTGTCTTCATACAATCATGGGAGGGTAGGGGCTTCTCAATAAAGTTTTCGGACGTTTGGCACAGAAGGTTGAGGCATACACGACCAGCTCCTATCCCCAGAGGAGAGCAAGCGTTTATACGTTCGCCAAGCAGAGGGGTTGCGGGGTGCATTTTATCGAGGTGGCGAAAAAAGTCCCACTTGTTGCTCATCTACTTTGTCAATCAGCGATCCAGCTTCCTGATGTACTGCGTGTACACAGCGGAATCTGTCTAGTGTCTTTCCTCGTAGCTCATCTATCTTGAACCTTTTTCTGTACCCTCTATCCTGTGAGGAGAGGACATCATCAGGAGGATAAAAGAGTGCCTCATCCATCTGTAGGATGTGCTACTTTACAAAAGCAATTGTTTGTTTGAATACTATACAATAGGCTATGATGGTAAGGTAAACCTCCTTGTCATAAAGCATTGCTTACCCCTTATCTCCTGAAATCCTCTGCCAGTAAAGTTTTGATTGTCCCTCCTTCTTGATACGCCTAAAATGGATGCCCTGTTATGGATACTTCTGCTTCCTCTTCTAGCTCTGTTTCGTTCTTTCGTCCTATGTCCGAGGGGCTTTCTGAAAAAGTGAAGGCATTGGTGCAGTATTATGGGCTGGTGGAACAGTTCGATGATGTGTTTGGTCATGCACATACGCTACAAGAAACCTCTGCCTTGAAAGTATTACAGGCCTTGGGGGTGTTGCCTGACCCTCTGACGGAGGCTGCCCTAGAAAGAGCCGTTATTCAAACCCAAGACATGCCCTTTCAGCGGTTATTAGACCCTGTGCATGTGTTTAAAGCCAGTGAACAACCTTTATGGATTCCCTTTAACCTGCCTACAGCGATTGACCTCACGAAGCTCAAGCTTACCTTAACGCTTGAAAACGGGGATGTGATTCCTTTCGGACACCCTGAAAATGCCATTGAGAAAGGAACGCATACTCTGTCTCATGGTACGTCGTTTACGCAATGGAACTGGGAGCTACCTTACCGTTTACCGCAGGGATACCATACCTTAACGCTTTCGTTGTTTGGGGCAGAAACCTCTCAGAAGCTGATTGCTACGCCTGATGTGTGCTGGGAACCCACTGCAATATTAGAAGGGCAGAAAATGTTTGGACCCGCCCTTCAGCTTTACTCTCTGAAAAGTGAGAAAAACTGGGGGATGGGCGACTATGGTGACTTACAGCGTACCATTCGTTTGCTAGGAACCCAAGGGGTCGATGTGGTGGGTGTAAACCCCTTACATGAGCTGTTTCCTCATCAGCCTCAAGAACGCTCTCCGTATGCGCCCTCTAGTCGTTTGTTTTTCAATAGCTTATATCTTGATATGCACGCCATTCCTGAGTTTGAGGAAACGCCTCAAGTACAAACGTGGTGGCATTTACCTGAAACACAAGCCCGCCTACAAGCACTCAGAGAGGCTGAACTTGTGGACTATGTCGGGGTGTCGGGGATGAAACACTATGCGTTACGCATGATGTTTTACACGTTCCAAACCCATCATTTAGCCCAAGAAACAGACCGTGCCAAAGCGTTTAAGCATTTTGTGCTGGTGGGTGGGAAAGCCCTCAAGCGGTTTGCGACCTACCAAGCCCTGCAATGGCAAAAGTGTCATGAGGATTTCATGCAGTGGGGATGGCCCGTGTGGTCTGAGGGGCTTCAGAAGCCTGATACCCCTGACTTGAAACAGTTTGAAATGGCACAACAAGAAGCCATCACCTACTTTTTATGGTTACAGTTCCTGAATGCCGAGCAACTTCAAGCCACTGCTAATGTGGCAAAACAAGCGGGCATGAAAGTAGGACTCTATTTAGATTTGGCTGTTGGCAGTGGGATTTCAGGGGCAGATGTCTGGAGTGACCAAGCCCTTTATGCCACGAATGTGAGTGTAGGCTGTCCCCCTGATGCCTTTAACTTGTTAGGGCAACAGTGGGGGTTACCCGCTGTGAATCCTTTGACGTTGCGAGAGCGTGCTTACCAGCCTTTCATTCAGATGGTGCGCCAAAACATGAAGTACGCAGGGGCATTGCGAATTGACCACTTTGTGGCAGCCCACCGTATTTTCTGGATCCCTGAAGGGATGTCTCCTAAGGAAGGTGCTTTTGTACGCCATGACATGGAAGCCTTGATGGGGATTCTTGCCCTTGAGAGCCACCGTAACCAGTGCATTGTGATTGGTGAAGACTTAGGCACCGTGCCTGAAATAGTCCAAACCCACATGGCACAATGGGGTATCTACTCGTACAAGGTCTTTTTCTTCGAGAAGCAAGGAGAGCATGACCTTAAGCCCCCTAGTGCCTACCCTGAACGTGCCTTGGTGACCATTTCAACCCACGACCTTCCCACCTTGTTTGGCTTTTGGTCAGGGGCAGATATTGCGGTACGAGACGACATTCAGCTGTTTCCGAATGAAGAGGTTCGTACAGGGTTTATTCAAGGACGTGAAAAAGACCGCTACACCATGATTCATTCCTTGAAGCGTGAGGGGCTTCTTCCTCCTGAGTTTTCAGACAATCAGTATGACCATTTCCCTGTGGCACCTGATGGTTTAGCCATTGCCGCCCATAAGTATCTGTCCTTAACGCCAAGCAAATTACAGCTTTTCCAAATGGAAGACTTGTTAAAGCAAGAAGCTCAAATGAATATGCCAGGCACGGTGAACGAGCATCCTAACTGGCAACGGAAATTGAGTGTTTCATTGGAAACCCTGGAGCGCAGTCAAGAAGATGGGTCTCAGTCATTGTTCTGGGAAGCACTTACGGCGATGCGCGCGGCAAGAGGATAACGCTGCTTCTGTACCCGTTTTGTTGGTGGGACGGCCACAAGACCGTCCCCTACAAGAGGCATGTGCGTAGAGGAATGTTTTGTAGGGGATACCCTTGTGGTATCCCGTTTGGGGTGTGTAGATCCAGTTTGCTCGTCGGGACGGCACAAGACCGTCCCCTACAAGAGGCATGTGCGTAGGGGAATGTTTTGTAGGGGATACCCTTGTGGTATCCCCCTTGGCGTGTGTAGATCCAGTTTGTTGGTGGGACGGCATAAGACCGTCCCCTACAAGAGGCATGTGTGTAGGGGAATGTTTTGTAGGGGATACCTTGTGGTATCCCGTTTGGTACTCGTGTTATGATACAACAAGGTTGAATGTGCCAGGTTGTGCTGTATGTCCCTTCATTCTTTAATGAGCCAATAGGTTAAACGTAATACCATGATGTTTTCTCAAGCGATTGAAATTCTACTTGCAGATGATGACCAAGATGTTTTAACCATTTTAAAAATGGACCTTGAAGTCATGGGATTTTCGGTTGATACCGTGACGCATGGGATTGATGCACTTAAAGCTGCATCCCAAAAGCGATACCATCTTATTTTATTGGATGTCATGATGCCAGAAATGGACGGCTTTCAAGCCTGTAAAAGCATCCGTCAACAAAGCATGTGCCAAGATGTCCCCATTCTGCTTTTAACGGCAAAGGGGCAACTAGAAGATAAGGTGAAAGGCTTCAATGCAGGAGCAGATGACTATTTGGTGAAGCCGTTTGAGTTTCAAGAACTGATGGTGCGTGTACGAGCCTTGTTCCGCCGTACAGGAATTTTGAATCCGTTTTTGGCACCTCAGCCCAATGCCATGGCAGGAACGGTTCAAACGGCACTACCCCAGACGGGAGCGTCTGGGACACGTCCCGAGGTGTTCAAGCAAGGGGACATTGAGATTTTACCCAGCTCCTTGGAGGTGCGTATCCAGCAAGGAACCTGTATTAAGCTGACTCCTACAGAGTTTGAAGTGTTATACTGCTTAATGCAGCATGCTGGGCAAGCCGTGTCATTGAATACACTGTTGCAAGAAGTATGGGGGTATGGTCCAGAGGAAGACAAACGCATGTTGCGTGTTCATATTGGGGGATTGCGTCAGAAAATAGAACTTGATGCTAAAAATCCTGTCTACATTGAAACCCTCACCAATATTGGGTATCGGCTCAATGTGGTGGCGCCTACACCTACCGCCTCATCCTCCTAGCCTCGAAAAAAAGAAACTTCTAAAAAGGGTGGATGTCCTCTGCCCTTCTATGTGGTTTATGGGTATGACCCTAAAATATTAAGATTGTGACAGGAACACTTTAACCTGAAGTATGGTATTATGAAGGTGTAAGCATTTGTCAAAAAGCTTACATGTATTCAACTGTAAAGTGTCGTGTTTCAACAGTTTAGTTCCTTCCATAGTCTCTTGCCGTAGGGATGCTTCGGGTCTTTTCTTGCTTGCTGTAAGTAAGGTGTGATAAGACCGCTCAAGCCTTTTTAGACTTGCATGCACTCCCGTGTGTTGGAGGTGGTTTTCATGATGTACGCTGCCCATGTATCGCTTCAGAGCCTAGGGGACTGCTTGAGTCCTTTACGTAAGCATGCCGTGAGTGTGAAAAAGCCAGCTCAAGCATTTCAACGGTATGGGCAAGCTTCTGATGCTCAACCTTGGATGAATCCCACGGAGGTCCTTTCTTCACAGCTGCATCCTATGCTGACCTCTCGTCAGCAAACACTAGAGTCTCCTACCATGACGGATGTGTTTACAGCGAATCACCCCTATGAACACGCCCTTCATAAGCACTTACCTTCGGGGGTTAGTCCTGAAGCCATGCGGTTATTACACTCACTTGACCAAGAAAAAAATATTGCTTTTACCCTAGAATCCAATGTAAATGCCGTCT
Organism: Vampirovibrionales bacterium; assembly: GCA_046080605.1. Taxonomy (GTDB): domain Bacteria; phylum Cyanobacteriota; class Vampirovibrionia; order Vampirovibrionales; family JAJTHC01; genus JBJTUH01. The sequence continues at coordinate 5,248 of JBJTUH010000106.1, read as the reverse complement.
TTAGAGCATTACACCCTGCCAAAAATGGGGTGGTGGTGTATGCGTCAGGGAAATATCCTAAAGACCCTCAAATGAAGCAACTGGCTCATGATATCGGGGCGACATTGGCACATATCCAGAACCGTCGAGGGCAAACCTTTCATATTATTACGGGTGGCACCCCTCATGCGAAAAGTTTGATGGAATATGTCGCAAAAGGAGCGTCTGAACAGGGCGGGCATGTGGTAGGGGTTGATTTAGGGCGTGCCGTCTTGACCCCCGAGGTGACAACGCACACCCATGCAGGACGTAAATTGTTTCCTGAGGTGTATTTACCTCCTAAAGAGGCAACTCAGGAGCTAAGAGAGGGAAAACAACGTTTACCCCGAGCCACAATGCGGAGTGCCTACACGGTAGCCCTGCCTGGAGGTCCAGGTACCGTGATGGAGATTATGCGTAAAGCGGTAGAACTCCATGAAAATAAAACGCCATATCCTGCTCAAAAACAGATTATTCTTGTGGACTATCAGCAGTATTATTCTCGTCCAGGAGGGTTCATGGCTCACATGCACCATTTGGTGAAAGAAGGGATGGTGTCAAAGCCTTTTCTTGAGATGTTTACACTGGTGAACACGCCCATGGAAGTGGCACATGCCATTCAAAATACGAAACGTCCTTGGACACCTGGTGTTTTGCCTCATGATGTCACCGAGCCTCTACGCAATACCCTTCATTTGAATGCGTAGCATCTCCTGACCTAACACGTCAAACGGAATGCCGTAAGACATGCCAAACGGGATACCACAAGGGTATCCCCTACACCTACACACCTTTTATGGGGTAGAAAGGTTTTTACCCTGCTGCCCACCCTGTTGCATGAGGTCTTTTAGGCGTGTAGGGTGAATCACACCCACTTCGGTGATAATGCCCGTAATCAAAGAGGCGGGTGTGACATCAAAGGCTGGGTTCCAGACGGGGAACCTAGGGAGGGTGATGAGTTGTCCATCAATGTACTTCACCTCAGTGTCTTCTCTCTCTTCAATGACGATGCTGTCTCCTGTTTCAAGCTGCCAGTCTACTGTGGACAATGGGGCGGCAATGTAGAACGGAATGCCAAAATACTTTGCCAAAATCGCTAGGGTATACGTCCCTATTTTGTTGGCACTATCGCCATTTTTGGCGATACGGTCAGCACCTGCCACGACGGCATGAACTTTATGAGAAGCCATGAGTGCGGCACTCATACCCTCAGTAATCAGGGTACGGTAGGGTACCTTAAGCTGCTCAAGCTCCCATGCTGTGAGCTTTGCACCTTGAAGCCTAGGGCGTGTTTCACAGGCATAGGTATGTAGTCCTAGGTGGTCACTTGCCCATTGGGCAATAACGCCCAGTGCGGTGCCACCGCCCCCTGTTGCCAATGCCCCTGTATTACAAATGGTGAGTACGCCTGCGGGCGATTCAGAGGGCATAATCGCTTTTGCATGATGACGTATGGCACTGGAGCGGTTTAGGTCATCTTGATGGAGGAAATGTGCCACTCGGAGTGCTTCTCTAAACAGCTGATTGGGGGTGGTACCAGGCTCACGCCACATGTGGGCAATGGCTTTCATGACAAAATCAACCCCCCAAGAGAGGTTCACGGCGGTAGGACGAGATTGTTTTAAACGCTCTGTATCGCTCCGAACACTCTTGCGTAAGAGTTCAATATCTAGGATATGTTTTTGGGTTGCCAAGCTCAGGACAACCCCATACGCTCCTGTTAAACCGAGCAGTGGGGCACCACGAGTTACCATGTTTTGAATGGCATCAATGAGCTGCTGAATACTTTCACAATGAACCCAGCTTACCTGTTGGGGTAATGTCCGCTGGTCAAGGAGCGTAATGTGCGTGGTGGTATGACGCTCAGAACTCCCAAGCTCAAAACTGATGGGCATAATGATACCCCGTTGCAAGAGCAATTCAGGGGTTTGCATTAGCATGGGGTCAGGGAGTTGGGTTAAAAGACGCTCAACAGGAGGACGAGACGACCCTGTCTCAGAGGATTCAAAAGCAAACATAGTAACGCTATCAAAGCAGAGGTAGACCTAAATGACAGACACACGTAAAACAGTATATAGTTACTATAGCATAAAAGGGTACGCAAAGGAGTGTCTTTCCACGGGATACGTACCACCGCAGGCAAAAGGGTTTTAAAGATGCGTGACCTTTAAAACCCTTTTGTGGTGTTGACCTCGTTAGACGAGGAAAAGCTTAGTGACCAGCTTCGTGATGCTCTTCGGTTGCAGGAGCTTCAGTGGTTGCAGGAGCGTCGGCGGCGGGTGCTTCACCAGCAGGTGCTTCGGTGGCAGCAGGAGATTCAGCAGCAGGTGCTTCGGTGGCTGCAGGAGCTTCAGCGGCGGGGGCTTCAGTTGCAGGAGCGGTTTCAGGGGCTTGAGCACCTTGACAACCCACGAAAGAGACACAAGCAACAAGTGCTAACAAGCTAAGAGCAATATTTTTGAACATGTTCAGAAGTTCCCTTGTGAAAAACTCACAATGCTATCAAGAATGATACAATCACACAAACACAGTGTACACTGACACAGTGATGAACGTCATATTTTCATTATCACGAAAAGATTAGAAAACATTACTCTGTTGTTATAGCTTAGGAGGTTAGCGTTCGTCAATATCATGATAAAAAGTTTTAGAAACCTCTTATACTGTTAAGGGTTTGCCGACAAGCCTACATGTGCTAGGGTTGCGTGGGTTGTGTTGCATAAATAGCACGTAATACACGCACAAGTCCGTGAGGTTTAGGGCGTTGCACGTCTTGCTGGGCTTTTAGCTCAATGGGCGAAAGCTTTTGAACGTCATGAGAACGCTCATCAGAGGCGGTGTTGGCAGAAGGGGGCTGTAGGGTATGCGTGAGGGGGGCTTTCATGGACGGTTTACTGGTAAGAGAGGCCTGAGGGCTTTGAGCATTGACCTGCATGGCACGGTACATCAGAGGGGTGATGTGTGCTGCTTCAAAGATGGTGAAACCAAGCGATTGAGCCTCTTTGGCATAACGAATCTGGTCAAGAAGGGTTTCAGGTCCAAGTTTGAAATAAGGGGCAAACACCCCTGCCACGACTGGCACTTGTTGATGGGTGGCTTCTCGTACCAAGCTGACTTCTTTTTCCACTTGTTTGGGTGCGGCTGCCATCACAATAGGCATGAGCCAATCCACATATTTTTCTTGTCCCCATAACACCCAGTTTTGGCATTTACGACGTAAAGCCCCAAAGGTATCTGCAAAAATGACTGCAGAAGTGATGAGTTCAGGGCGTTGCTCATGAAGCTTCAGACCCGTTTCCTTGACAAACTCCGTGACCTGCGTTTGTTTAAAAAACGTCCAGTGTCCCCAGAGGTCTGCCATGGCGGGTGAAATGGTGACGGGGTCACGGTTGAACTGCTTTTTAAAGGCGAGCCTACCCGCATCACTGTAGCCCCATGAGGTGATAAGCCCTTGACTTGCCAGCGGGGGCATACTGTTGGGGTAACGGATATAATCAAATTGAATGCCATCAATAGGATAACGGGTTGCCATTTCTAGGACGAGGGTTTGTAAAAACTCTTTGACATCAGGGTTTGCAGGGTCTAAGAAGTAGGCACCATCCTCTAGGGTTGAATGTACGGGACGGGCAGGAGAGGTGACATAGGTTTGACACTGCTTGATGGTTTTAGGAGGCTCGGGTTTGCCCTCAGACGAAGGGGTGCCTTGCTTGGAACCTTTGGCATCTTTCACACCAAGCGATGCTTTATTGACCGTAAGCACCGCCGTGGCGGGTGAGGGGCGAGTGTCTGACGTACTGGCACTTTCAACAGGCACTTCATAACATTCCTGCACTTTTCGTAGGGCAGAATACTGGACGTTTGCCCAACTTGGGTATTTCCTCAAGACAGGACCTGGGGATTGATAATACTGGCTACCTCCGTAAAAGGTATGAAGCCAAGCATGGAGCTTCATGTTTCTACGGTGGGCTTCCTCCACCCATAGCCCTAAAATATCTATGCCTTGATACCGAGGGTTATGACCATTGGCAATATGGTAGCGTTCAAAGGTTTCGGAAGGAAAAATGGTCATGCCATGGAAGTAGGTTTCAAGGAAAATGGTGTTTAGCCCTGCACGTTGAAACTGATCCAGACGCTTACCAATGGCTTCCCGAGAAGTTTCAACAGGACGAATCCATACACCTTTGGGAGCCTCTTGCGCAAAGCTGGGATATTGTCTCCAGAGGGCTTCATCCAGAAAGGTGGTTTCTCCGTGTGCATTTGAGAGCATAGCGGCAGCTTCTTGGTAGGCTTGTGCGTCTACTTTTTGCTGAAGCTTTTGTTGAAACGCCTCTAGGGCTTCTTGAAACTCCACACTGGGACGCTCGACTCGTTTAAGTTTCTCTTGAAATTGGAACCAGTAGCCGTCAAGATCCATCATGCTTTCAAGGGTTTTGGTACTTGGGTTGTAGTGGATTCTGGCACCCAAAGGGGCATATTTTACAAGCCAATCACGCATGGCACCATGCCCACTTAATACAAAACCTTCTTGAGGAATGGTGGACTCATGCCCTTCTCGTAGGACAACGAGTCCGCTAAAGCTGGGTAAGACCTCTGAGGCTGTGGTGTCTTCAGAGGGTGCTGTTTGAGGGGTACTTGTGGGGTCTTCTGAGGTCGTTGTTTCCGCTAGGGGGCTAGTATCCTGTACCGTGGAGAGTGGGGACTCCTTGAGCGGTTTAACGGGCAGTGTTTGTTTCGCTTGCTCCTCAGAGGGCATCAGGGCGGGAGGATTCACAAGATTTATCGGAAGAATGGTGGCTTCAAAGCCGAACTCATTGGTTTCGGTCGTAGGCGCGGTAAAGAAACGATTGTACAATACCAGTTGGTTAGGTCCTCTGAAGCCAGGCAGTTCGCCTGCAATAGGGTTGGTTTTTGCGTTGGGGTTTACGACATGCACACGGGTGCTGGCTCTGAAGAAATACTGCATTTCATCCTTGACGGGGCTTGGTGTGCTGGTTGTTTGCGTGTTGGAGGCTTCATCACAGTAGCCTCTAGGGAGTAGGCTTGTGGGGGTGAATAACCCTAAGCAGGTACCTAAGAGTATGCTACTGAGGGCGATGGTTAAGCCAAACGTTGTATAAGATGGGGTACACGGTATACTGGGTTTAACAGCGAGGTGTATGAAAGCAGAGAGAAAGCGTGTCATGGAGGGAACCACACCCAAAAGGTTAATAAAGAGGAGTTGTAAAAGAAG
>JBJTUH010000105.1:0-7474 GCA_046080605.1 Vampirovibrionales bacterium | reverse complement strand
GTACGCTCAATGCGATTGCAGGATTGCAAGAAGAAATCCCCTCAGGGTTCCATTTAGGGACAGACTTAAAACTTTCTGAGTTGAAGCAGGCGTATAAAACCATTGCAAAAAAACACCAGCAATTCAAAGGTGGGTTTAATCATACCACTGACCTTACGCCTAGTGGCTTTGCCTATCATCCCATGACACAGCAGGTTAAAGTGCTTGATATTACAGGAGATACCTCCAGAAGTAATATTGTGACCTCTGTGGGTCCCTTTACACGCCTTGCGTTTTCAGACGATCAGTTGCGAGGGTATTTATCTCCTGAAAATCAGGTGTTATAGCCGATCTGGGCTTAGGTGTGATAAAGCATGGCATGGTGATCGAAACACCTTTGTACTAATAAAAGTAATGGCGTGAGGCAATTTATCCTTGTTGCTTGTTTTTATTAAAACATATAACACAGCATGAACGTTTGATGGTCTTTCGTGTAGTGCCGTTTCTTTGTCACTCTCTCCTTTTTATTTTGAAATGATGACTCATTGCTATGATGACAAGTATTTCTGTTGCAGGACCTATCAATATTAGTATTACCCCTCAAGGTGTAAGCATTACCCAAAACGGACAGCCCCTAGTCAATATTTCAGGAGCTTCAGGGGTACAGCTTGCAGGACAACCTCCTCTTCAGGCGAGTGCTAATCCCACATGGACGAGTCCTCAAAGCTTTTTGGTTGGCAACGGGAGTCCTTACGCTACACAAAATAGTGGTGAATCGTCTCGTTTGCCAGGTTTTTCGCCACCAGGTAATTTTCAGAATGCGATTCCTGGATTGCAACTTGACCGAAATGCTTTTAATCGAGATGTCGCATCGTTTCAACAACCTGCATGGCAACCTAGTAGTTCTCCTTATATGCTGAATACTGGGTTTGGTCCTACGGCAAATCCTGCGGGGTATAGCTATGCTGATTTTGGTAAACCGGGAACGCTCTCTAGTAGCTTTCCTCAACGTGGCATTGACCCTAAGTTTTATTTTGCACCAGCCGCCGCTTCTCGTGATTTACCAGCCCTTCTAGGCTATGCAGCAGGACTAGGGCTTCCTCTCAATTATGGTCCCGATAATCCAACCCGTGGTTTACCCCCTGCGTTTTTGGGGCAGTCGTGGACAGGCTCTGTAGGTAATCCTATTTCAAATGGCTTATGGCAGTAATACTTGAAAATTGAAGTAGGGCTTTACACACCGCTCATGCTTTGCGTTCTATGTTCAGTTTTATACCTTTCTATTCCCCCTGGTTGCAGCGTTGTTTTTTCCACAAACGCTGTTTTTTTTTGGAAACTTTTCAAAAAGCCTTCCTTAACGCTGTATCTTCATAGAGGTCTTTTTTACCCTGTAGAGGTTTGTGGCCAGTCTTAATGCTTTCTTTGCACTTGTACTGAAATTCATGAGGAGGACACCACGGTTGCAGGGTTGGTTTTAAAGGGTTCTTTATAAAGCTTTCATATCAAATCGTTTAGAGGGTGGTTGTTGTTTTAGGACAAATGTGGTGAAATATAAGGGTGGTGAATGGTATTATTCGTGCTTTATGTTCTTTATTATAAGTCACGCTTCGGAATGTGTTTATGACTCGACAGTACCCTTTTAATGTATTCCATCGTGTTGTTTTCATCAGACCTGAGCGGGCGTTACTTGTATGATGTTGCTAGCACAGTACCATGGACACTGTGTACTCAGAGAAGTATAGTCGTTTTAATCCATTTGCAGAGATGCTTCAAGTTTTCCCTGTGATATCCGTCTGTTTGATGTCTATTTTTGTAACGAGGAGTGTTTAATCGTGGCAAACATGATTCTTCCTGACTTGCAACCTATTCCGTTTCCAGCACCTGTTGGGTTGCTAAAACCTCTTTTGGTTGTGGGCTTTTTTACACACGTGATACCCATGAACTTAGCACTGGGTGGTGCGTTAGTCTCGGCACTTTACTTGTTAGCAGGCAAGCATCAGGGTAATCCTCATGCCGAGCGTTTAGGCAATAGTATGGTGTTTTCTTTACCCTTCTCCATCTCTTTAGCCATTACTCAGGGCATTGTGCCTTTACTGTTTTTGCAGTTAGTCTATGGTCCTTTATATTACACTTCTTCCATTTTGATGGGTGTACCTTGGATTGCGATTGTTCCAATGTTGCTCCTTGCCTACTATGCAACGTACTTGGCGAAGCTTAAAGGTAAAGTTTTGAGTGCTTGGGTGCCTTATGTGCTCATGGGGGTCTTTGCTATTTTTGCCGTGATTGGCTTTTTCTTTACGAATAACATGACCCTCATGCTAAAACCTGACACTTGGCATCAGTTCTTGGTGGAAGGTAAAACAGGGCTTGCTTTAAACCTCTTGGAGCCTACACTTTGGTCTCGTTACCTTCACTTTGCTTTAGCGGCTTTTGCCGTCACAGGGTTGGGTATTGGTACCATGGGGCTTTATTGGAAGAAACGTCAACCTGAGTATGCTAGTTGGCTGATTCGTCAAGGTTCTGCGTGGTACTTGGGCGTGACACTTCTTCAGGTGTTTGTAGGGTTTTGGTTCTTGTTTGCGTTGCCAGAGGATATTCGTCAGAACTTCTTGGGTGGTGATAAAGCGGGAACACACTTGTTCAACCTTTCTAATGGACTAAGCCTTGTCTCTATCGTTGCCATGGGGCTTGCTTGGTCTCGTCAGTCCTTTGGGTGGTTTACAACAGGGCTGACCTCCGCACTGGGGGTTGTGTTTAGCATGACATGGATGAGACACCTCCTTCGTGATTACACGGTCTCTTCTTTCTTTTCTCCTGAAAAAGCCCCTGTGACACCTCAATGGGACTTGCTGATTGCTTTCGGCATTCTTACCGTAGGTACTATTATTTATCTTGCTTGGTTAGGTAAAATAACGGTCAAAGCGTTTGATACGCCTCAAGACACACACTCATAAACCCTCGTGGTTGAATGCGTTACGTTTTACCCTGTCGTATGTTCTACAACATTGTTTGAGGTTCTTGTTTATGGTTTCTACAGTCACACCTGAAGCTCCTGAAAAAGCTTCCTGTGCCAGCTGTCCTAATGAAGGTCGTCGTGAGTTTATTCTTACCGCTGCGTTTGCTAGTTTCGCTGCTTTATGGGGTGCTGCTGCACTATTTCCTATCGTGAAGTATTTGATTCCTCGTGAGGAAGAAGCGGGTCCTGAAATTACAAGTGTTAACTTAGGTAAGTTGGACACGCTTCCTAAAGGGACAGGGAAAAATTTCCAATTTGGTAAAAAGCCAGGTCTCATCATTAGAGATAATGCGGGAGAACTTCATGCCTACAGTGCGATTTGTTCACACTTAGGGTGTACCGTTCAGTATGATCAGCCAGCTAGTGTTATTTTCTGTGCCTGTCATGGTGGGAAGTATGATCCAGCAAGTGGAAAGAATATTTCGGGTCCTCCTCCTCAGCCTTTAACGGCTTTCAAAGCTGAGATTGTGAATGGAGACATTGTTGTGTCAAAACTACCTCGTGCGGGAAAGGAAGCTTAACCCTATGATGGCGATTGATACTGATGCAATCAAGCTTGCTGCCCTTAATTGGCTGAATGCTCGCTTACCTATTAGTGAGTTTATCAAGTTTGCGGGTAAAAAAACGGTGCCTGTTCACAAGCATTCTGTGTGGTATTACATGGGCGGGATTCTCATGGTACTCATTATTGTGCAGTTTGTCTCGGGCGGTCTGTTAATGGTGAGTTATATCCCTGAAATTGGCTCTGCACACGCTTCCGTCAATGCGATTAACACCAAAATTGATTTTGGCTGGTTTATACGCTCTATGCACAGCTGGGGAGCGAACCTTGCCATTCTGTTTGCCTTTATCCACTTGTTTAGTGCCTATTTCATGAAGGCATATCGCAGCCCTCGGGAGTTTACGTGGTTTTCGGGGCTTATTATGCTTGTACTTCTGATGGGTTTCGGATTCACAGGCTATCTTTTACCTTGGGATGAGGTTTCTTTCTTTGCCTCGAAAATCGGATTGGACATTACTTCCAAAAGCCCTTTAGTGGGTGAAATTATGGGCTTAATGTTACGAGGTGGCACGGAAGTAGGTCAGGCCACCATCTCAAGATTTTACGTCATTCACGTCATTTTACTTCCTCTTGCTTTGATGGGCTTGATGGGCTTACATCTTTTAATGGTACAACTTCATGGGATTTCTAAGCCAGAGTCTTATGTTGCGTTGCCTCCTGCCGAACAAAAAGAAGAGAAGTTCTTCCCAGACTTCATGTTGAAAGACCTGATGGTGTGGTTTGTGGTGTTAAACTTTTTAGCTGCGATTGTGTTTTTAAATCCTTGGGGCTTAGGACCTGAAGCTGACCCCTTTGCCGCAGCACCCAAGGGTATTAAGCCTGAGTGGTATTTCTTGTCGATGTTCCAGTTCCTGAAGCTTTTACCTCCAATGATTGGCTTCATTGAAGGGGAGCAAGTGGGAATGATGTTCTTTGGTGCCATTGCTGGTGGATTAGCACTTGCACCGTTTATTGATGATGGAACGTGTAAAACACGTTCGGGCATTATGACGGCTTATGGTGTAGGTGTGCTGGCTGGCATGATTGTATTCACAATTTGGGGGTATCTATCATGAATTATCCTTTATGGGACGTGCCGACACTTGGCGGTACTTGGATTATTGGGATTATTTCTATTCTCCACGTGTTTGTCTCTCATTTTGCCGTGGGTGGAGGTGCGTTTTTCGCCCTTACCGAATGGTTGGCTCATAAAAATAATGATGAGAAAACCTATGACTTTCTGAAAAAACACTCCTTGTTCTTCCTTTTGGTGACCACGGTATTTGGTGCCGTCACTGGGGTAGGAATTTGGTGGTCTATCAGTTTAGTCAATCCTAATGGTACAGCGACACTCATTCAGAACTTTTCACTCGCTTGGGCGATTGAGTATCTCTTTTTCCTCACTGAAATTGCGACGTTTGCTGTCTACCACTACACGTGGAACCGTATGCCTCGTGAACAACACGTGAAGGTTGCTATTTGGTATGCCATTATTTCATACCTTACCTTGTTTACCATCAATGGTATTTTGACGTTCATGCTTACGCCAGGTAAATGGATGACCTCTCATTACTGGTTTGATGGTTGGTTAAACGAGGGGTATGGTCCTGCGATTATTATTCGTATCGGGATGACCTTTGCCATGGCGGGTATGTATGCCTTCTTGACGACTTCCCAACTAAAAGATACTGAGTTTCGTGGGAAAATGATGCGTTATGCTGCCAAGTGGTTTATTCCCGCTGCAGCCACAGCACCTATTGGTTTAGCGTGGTACTTCTTAAGCTTACCTCCTGATGTATTACATAATGCAACCTTGGGTTTTCAAACCGCTGCTGTAGGTAACTTCTCCATTCTTACACGTGCGTTGGGTATGGCTGTGGTTGCTGCTGCAACCATTATGGGCTTTGTTCTTGTAGGGCCTTTCTTGAATTCACGTGGGTTTACAACCATGGCTTCATGTTTGTTCCTTGTGTGTGGCTTGTTGGTCACAGGGAGCATTGAATGGTCACGTGAGATGCTCAGAAAACCTTATGTGGTTTACAATTATATGTATTCCAATGGGGTTCTGAAATCAGAGGTTCCCAAGCTCATTGAAAAGGGCTATGTGGCTTCCTTTAAATGGGCAAACCACAACCCTGATGAATTAGGGGAAAACATGTTCCGCAACCAGTGCGCCAGCTGTCATACAGTTGATGGGTACCGTAGCATGAAGCAACTGATAGGGGAACGTGATGAAGAGGCTATTTTAGCACTTCTTAAAACCTTACAGAAGCTTGACCCTAAGGAGAATCCTTATACTACCTTTATGCCTCCTGTGATTGGAAAAGAATCAGAGCTTAAAACTTTAGCAAAGTATCTGTATTCTATCAAGCATCCAGAGGCAGAAACTGCGACTGCCGTAACCTCTCAGACCACTGCTTCTGATACACCCAAGGTGTAGTGCCTAGAGCTGTCGTTGTTTTTAAAGCTGTGTTTTAACGAGTTTAGCCTCTTCCTTACAGGAAGAGGCTAAATTATTGATAGGACTTTTGGTCTGGATGTTTAAAGGGCGACACGTAGTGTAAATGAAAAGCAAGAGCCTTTATGAGGAACACTGGTGACACTAACGGTACCATTTTGTAGTTGTACCAGATGTTTTACAATGGCTAATCCGAGTCCTGTCCCTCCGAGTTCTCTGGAACGTGCTTTATCAACACGATAAAAGCGTTCAAACAATCTTGGAATATGCTTGGTTTCAATCCCCACACCTGTATCTCTTACTGAAACCTGTACCAGTTCTTCCCCGATGGGGTGTACACTAAGCGTAATACGCCCTTCAAGAGGGGTGTACTTGATGGCATTGGTTAATAGGTTCACTAAAATCTGCTCCAAGCTACTGGCATGTCCCCAGACTTTTTTGCGAAAAGGCGTGGTACCAATGCTTAAGGCATTGATAAGTGTAATACGCTTTTCCGTGAGACGAGACTCTAATAGTGCCGTGACACGCTCGGCAATGGGAGCTAGTTCTATGGGTGTGAGTTCTAGTTGGAAGTCGGGTGATTCCATTTTAGATAAATCAAGTAAATCATCCACTAAGGACGTAAGCCTATCAGCATGACGCATAATTACTTCAAGAAAATGTTTTGCAGTGTCTGCATCTTCTAATGCTCCTGCAATAAGGGTTTCAGCATATCCTTTTAGGACACTGAGTGGGGTTCTTAGCTCATGAGATACATTGGCAACAAAATCTCGGCGCATTTTTTCAGTTGTTTTGATGCTAGAAATGTCTCTGAATGTTAGGACGTAAGAGGCAACCTTGGTGAAGTTCGCTTGAGAGGTAGCCTCAATCTTAGAAGTAGAGACCTCTGTATGGTCAAACGCATCCTGGAAGGACTCTTGAAATGAGACAGCACTTTGGCTCAATGGAATAACCCGTACTAAATAGTAAACACGTTGTTTGGTTGCATTGATATGAGAAAGCTCAAGGTCATAGGGTTCCATATCCTCTGAGGCAATGCTCATGGCTTCTTTCAGTGTGTCTAAATAAGACACATGTAATTCATCAAGGGCATCAAGGGCAAGTGAACGGATGTCTTCTTGATGTTGAGAGAGTCCTAGCATCTGGAGCATGGTTTCGTTTGCCCACTGTAAGCGTAGGGTATCTTGGGCTTCTACGAGCATGACACCATTGCCACTGGCTTCAATCATTTGAAGTAACAACATGACTTGTTGTTCTCCAGTGACCAAACGGCGTAATTGTCTGTAAGATTGGCTCATACGAGGCATCATAGGGTTACAATCTCCTCTTTCGGGGTATGTCTCAAGAACATGTGATGAGCCTAGTGACAAGGCTTGCTTTGTAGAACATCCAGATTTAAACGATAGCCAATGCCACGAATGGTCTCTAGCATATCTCGGCAATCTCCGAGTTTGGTACGCAGTCGTTTCATATTGGCATC
>JBJTUH010000104.1:0-19367 GCA_046080605.1 Vampirovibrionales bacterium | reverse complement strand
CATCCTTATTAAAACCTCTTACTATTCATTACATACTTACAAGAACGTATCATGACACGCTACCGCAACGATGTGAGCAGGAACGCATCGTGCAACCCATGACACGGCTCACAGCCAATCGCACAATAACACTATGATTTTTGTAAAGCCCTCATGCTGACTGCACTCAGGGAAAATAGGAGAAGCATTGCCTCCTTCTACTCCCACAGGCATGAGCCAATCGCAACAACCTTGCTTAAAGCAACTCTTCCACTATAGGTAAAAAGCAAGGTGTCTACCACTGAAAGCGTATAAAAAAACTGAACCCAGATAAAAATGTAACATTTTATCATCATGCCATTCGGCGTGCTTGAGGCTCTTAAAAGAGTTTTTTATAGGCATCTTTCAATGCTTTCCTAGAAATATGGGTATACACCTGCGTGGTGACCACATCTTGGTGTCCTAAAAGTTCTTGGACAAAGCGCAAGTTCATGCCGCCTTCCAATAAATGCGTGGCAAAAGTATGGCGCAACATGTGCGGATGTACCTTTTTGGCAAGGCGTTCTTTCCCATAATGTCGTAACATGCCCCACACTTGACGACGTGTCCAAGGCTTCCCAGTGGTTAGCACCTTGCCCCGTGCAGATGGTAAGGGTAAGGGGGGCGACTGGGGACGTGTTTTTTGTGACTTCCCCTGAGGGGTACTCGTTATAGCACGTTCTTTGCGTAGTCGTTGAAACACAAAAGCCTCTTGGTCGCCTTGGGTCTGATTCATCCAGTGAACAAGTGCCTGCATGGTGGCACGGGGCATAGGCACTTGCCGTTGTTTGTCTCCTTTTCCAATACAACGCACCACCCCTCGCATGGCATCAATATCTTGCTTCCGTAAAGAGACCAGTTCACTCACCCGTAACCCACACGCATAGAACATCTGTAACATTAAACTCTCTTGAGGATGAAGCCGACTGTGTACCTGATGTATCGGCTTACATAATAGCGTCACTTCCTGCTGAGACAACACATCGGGTAAATGTTTCGCTCGTTTGGGGCGTTCCATCAACGCAAACGGATTCGCATGAATCCTCTCAGGGACATGAAGCATTGCCCAGAGAAAAAACCCCTTCAACGTGCTGACCTTCCGCACAATGCTACTATTCTTTAAACCCTGCTCACGTAATTCACCCAGATACCGTAAAATATCTTGCCGTTGTAACTGTCTAGCATCTACGCTAGGAGCGGCTGATGCAAGCCAGTGTAAAAACTGTAACAGGTCTCGTTGGTAGGCTTCTAAGGTTAAAGGACTTAAGCCTTTTTGGAGGGCAAGCATGTCTAAATAGTCTGAAGTAAGAGAGATTAAAGTTTCTTGGTCTGTCATGTCAGTCTCTCTTTTTTAGCATGAGACGAAGGGTGTTGTTTTTTAGGCACTTGATAATGCTTCATCGTTTTTGCGGTAGGCTTCGTGCCTCCACGTTGTGAGGTAAGAGAAGAAGAAGCTTTTTGAGCCTTTTGCTTTTGTGTATGGGTGGATGAAGTACCCTCCTGCTTTTTTTTTCGGGGTTGCATCAAAGGATGAGAGACCTGATAGCTTTTGAGCAAATGGAGTCCACTCACATGGGTATAAATCTGAGTGGTCCGAATGCTTGCATGTCCTAGTAACTCTTGAATAAGGCGTAAGTCGAGTCCTTTATCCACCAAATAGGTTGCAAACCCATGACGAAACATATGAGGATGCACTTTTTTCTCTAGCCCTGCTTGCGTCGTACGTGTGGCAACAAGCCGCTGAACACTACGAGGAGTCAAACGGGTTCCCTTCTGACTCATAAATAAGGGTCGTCCTGCCGTATCACTTGGCCAATGACGATAAAGCGTCTCGGAAAACCCATGGTACTGCCGAAGAAGGGGTTTAACCTCATAGGAGAGATAAACCATACGTTGCTTATTTCCTTTACCTAGTACCCGTACTTCCAACGGCTCTTGAGGCACCCCCTCTCCGCCTAAGAGTTGTGGTAGCATATCCTCCCAGTTGAGTTGAATGACTTCACTGACACGAAGCCCTCCTGTAAATAAACAAAAGGCAAGAAGGGTATCCCGTGCCTGTCGCCACTGAGCCTCCAGTGTGGAAGATACACTTCGAGGGGAAGGGGTGCTTTGAGAAGCACGTACCTTTTCTTTTTTTGGACGACCACGGCGTTCTTGACGTTTCGGCGGACGACCTCGTTTAGAACGTGTCGGCTTCGCTACGACAACCCGCTGGGACGCTTCAACATTGAAAGAGACGGGCTTAAAGACCCGCTTCACTTCTTTAAACGTGAGTACCTCAGGAAGGCGTTTAAACACTTTGGGGCGTTGCCAGCTTTCCACCCAACGAATATTGTGCAGGATACCCTCACGCAATAGAA
Source organism: Vampirovibrionales bacterium (assembly GCA_046080605.1). Classification (GTDB taxonomy): domain Bacteria; phylum Cyanobacteriota; class Vampirovibrionia; order Vampirovibrionales; family JAJTHC01; genus JBJTUH01. Next base: position 16,989 of record JBJTUH010000104.1, on the reverse strand, counting down.
ACCTCAAAAAAGCTTTAACGCTTGAGACATGTCGGTGAATACTACGGCGTGCAAGTCCTCGTTGCGTCAAATATGCCACATAGCCTGCACACCAAGACTGAGGCGAGCCCACCGAAGCACTGCCAAGGTGTTGCGATGCTTGGGCTTGTAACCAAGTACAGAAATTGTGTATGTCTTTTGCATAAGCACGTTGCGTATGAGGGGAGCTATTTTTCTCTAAAGATAACATCGTGAGAAATTGAGATTGATACTGCACAGTAGCCCACTGTGCAACGGGGCATTCCTCTTGTAAAAAGGGGTCTGTACGGTTTGCCGTTGCGGACGATGAGCGTTTTAAAGCATGGGGATGGCGTTTGATAAGCCCCGACATGGTTTCGTATGGTTCCTCTTCACACAATACTTTCTTTAGCTAGAACGGTGTCCACAGGTAAAAGCGAACCAACTCAGGGGCAACGTAACGTTGTAACATACGCTGAGCTTGCATCACACGCTGATGAAACGCCTCTAATCCCTGCATCGCTTGCGAGTTATATCTATCATTCAGTATGGCTTGATAACACCGCACGCTGTCAGAGAGTAGTTTGAGCCACGAGGCTAAGTACCGCTCTTGGCTGGCACTGCTCGACTTTTTAGACGCTTTTTTGGAGGACTTTGTCTTGGATGCTTTCTCGGGAGCATCTGCAAGCATCGGCGTGGCTTCTGTGAATGCGTCCTGATAGGCTTGATACACTTGATGTAACCTCTCACGCCATGGGGCATGATGCAACGAGGGGGTCATACTTTGCCAAACAGGCACTAGAGCCTCTTGCCACACGGGAGGCACACCTTGTGGGAGCATCCAAGTAACATCCACGGGAGGAGGTACCCATAACGGGACACATCGAGACACAATCGTAGGCAATAAGTGGGAGGTATCTTGTGCAATAAAAATAAAGAGGGTCTTTTCAGGGGGTTGCTCCAAGGTTTTCAGTAATCTATCTGCCAACTGAGGGGGAAAGCTCTGTTTGGTCAGTGGCAGTGGTACCCATGTCTCTGAAGCACTCGCCTCAGAGACACTTGCTTCTAATGAGGGTTCTGAAAGCCGTAACGGAGGATAAGCCAAGGATCCCTGCTCGGGGAGCGTAGGCTCTACTCGACTATCACACACTATCACGACACGCCATTGAGCCGTGGTTTTCATCAATTGCCGTAAGGCGTAGTGCATATGAGCCACTTTTAAGGTTGCGGTTTTTTCGTCTGGCGTAGCCTCTTCCTCGATAGGCGTATGCGGTGAAAGCGTCATCACCTCTGGATGCTGATTGGCTTGAATCCATCGACAGTCTACACACGTACCGCATCCTCCAAACTGCTCTGGCGCTATTTGGCACCGTAACCCTCTCACCCACTGCATCGCCCACGCATAGGCATGGGTCGCATCAGCATGTAAACATAACAACGCTGCGGGAAGTTGCCGTGTCCGTAAGGCAGCCATCGCCCATGCTTGAGACGCATGGAGGGGCTGAACGTCTTCATGGGTTTGAGGCATTAAGTCAGTGGTAGGTACGTTCATCATCGCAATGGTCTATTCATTGAACCCGTCGTAACATCGACAAAAGCAGGTATAGCCTGACATTTACTTAGTATACCGCTATCATAGCCTAGGTTCTACTATCACCCTAGCATTTCCCTCACACCATGAGGGTTCCTCAAGACAAAGGACTTGTCAAAAAATGGTTACAGTTTTGACACCTCTTAGCCGAATCCAACAAGTAAGATAGACTCTTTAGTACCTCATTCATGTTGAAAACCCGCTTCTTCTTGATGCAATAGCGTACAAGACGCTCACCTTTCCTTTATTATAACAGCTCCTCCTTATTGAGAGTTCGTGTTGATGATGCTTGCGCAAACCTCCCAGTCTACAACCCATCGCCAACCTATGACCCCTGGACAACTTTCTCTTTTAGAGCAACTGTCCAAAGGGAAGCAAGTATTTGTACGTCCATTATCGGGACCCATTCATGACCCTCAAGCGATAGGCAGCGAACGTTATATTTTGACCGTTCTTGCGTATGAAATGCCTCATTTGTTAGTGAGTTGCCGTATTCAAGCCATTAAGCAAGCTGCACAGAACCATTTTTTCCTAGAAATCCCCGATGATAGTCGCCTAGGAACCTCCATTGGTGTAGCAGGGCAATTCCTAGGAACCGATGTACGGTATGAAAGTCAGGCAGGTGGATGGTTTCTTTTAGACACAGAAAGCATTTTAAAAGAAGAACGAAGACAGTTTTTTAGAATAAGTACACAAAAGTGGGTCTTTATCAAACAACAGGGTATTGAAACGCTCATGCCTTGTTTGATGGTGGATATGGGAGGAGGGGGATGCCGTATTTTTAGTCCAGTCCCTCTTTCTATGCACCACACAGCCACCTTAAATATGAATAGTTCTCAAGAAGAAGGCTTACCTCGTGACACCATTGAGTTTCACATACGTGGATGTACGCAAGCCTCCTCGGAACAAAAACGCTACGTACAATCGCTACTGAATCGTTTTAGCTTAGGAGGTATTAGTTCAGGGATAGACCGCTATGAACGAGATTTAAGACGCAGTTTGGAGAATGCAACTTGGTATATGGTTCGATGCAGGTTTGTCGCCTTTGGTAATAAAACCGACCAAGACCTTATTTTTAAGTATTGCTTTCAGGAACAACTAAGACGCATTAAAAACCAAGGCTAGTCGGTACATGTGTATTTCTCGTGTCGCTCGTGTCGCTTGAGTGTACTGAATCATGACCCCTCATCCACCTTCTTCTTCCATTTCACCTTCTATCGGCTTATCCACACACCCACAAGCTGAGGCACGCGCCACCCAAAAAGGATACGCTGAAACCCTTTTGCCTATTTGGCTTATGCTGTGGGGTTTACTCACAATCGCTCTAGTATGGACGCAAGGCATTGCCTCTCACGCTCAGTATCACCATACCTTTACTCGTGCTGCCATAGAAGGGTGTCTATGGAGTCTCATGTTTGGGATAGGCTCCTACCTTGTATGGCAAAAGCCTTCCAAAACGTGGATGGTTCTATGGCTCACCATTTTAACCATTGCCCTTACAAGCGGTGTAGTACACCCTACGTCCTCATCACATGACCATTTTATGGTTCATTTGGCAGGTATATTAAGTCCTATCATCCTTACGGGTATGGTACTCGCTCAAAGACGACTGTTATGGTTTGATACCAGAATGAGACACATTGGTATTCTATGGCAAAAAACACAAATCCATCTTAAACACTTACAAGCACATGCAAATCAGACCTCCCCCGTAGGTAAAGCCCATGCTTCTCAGGCAACGATACCTCATCCTGTTCGGCATGACTTAACCGCCATGTTTATTGATTTGCGCAACTTTACCACCATGGGAGAATCCTTACCTGCCCCTGACATGATTGACCTCCTCAATGAGTTTTATGGCATTACAGCACAGTGTGTTCATAGTGCAGGAGGCTGGGTGAATAAATATTTGGGTGACGGGGTTTTAGTGCTGTTTGGCGTGAATGAAGCAGGAGAACCTCACCACCCTGACACGCACGCTTTGGATGCAGTGAAAGCAAGTTTACTATTGATGAATCGTTTGAATGCCATGGCAACTCGATGGCAAAAGGAACGATTTTTGAATATTTCCGTCGGTATGTCTATTCATTCAGGCATCACATTGGTAGGATGCTTTGGACAACATAGTTCAGAAATCAATGTGGTAGGGGATACCATTAATTTGTGTTCTAGGCTTCAAGATATTAATAAACAGTTCAAAACCCAGCTCATTGTTTCAGGAGCCACCAAGCAACGTCTTCAAGAAGGAGAAACCCTCAAAACATGCTTACTCCACTTGGGTGAAGTGGAAATCAGAGGACGAGACAGTAAAGTGGGCGTATTTACCCTTGCAACCGCCATGCAAGTTCCTGACGCTGTTTCAAATGGCTACGCACACCATCACGTAAGACTCATACAAAGTAAGCCGACCTCTCAAGGATTTCAACCCCCTAAAGAAAAGGACTCGTTTTAGTTTTACTGCATGGATGCAAGCGACCGACCTAGAAAGACCTCTGGGTCAACCGTTCGTCCTTGACGTTTAACCTCAAAGTGAACATGAGGTCCTGTGGTATTGCCAGTCATACCTACAGCAGCAATGGCTTGTCCTTGGCTTACCTTTTGCCCGACACGTACAAAGGCTTCTTGGCAATGAGCATATCGTGTGCGGAACCCATGACTATGAGCCACTTCCACGGTTAAGCCATACCCTTGTTCAAAGCGAACACTAGTAACGGTGCCATCTTCAGAAGCCATAATGGTGCTACCCACAGGTGCAGAGACATCCAAACCAAGATGTTGCCGTCCCCAACGATGGCCAAAATGAGAAGTAATTAGCCCTCGGACAGGAATGGCAAGCTTAAAAGTTAAACGTTCCAACAACGCTTGCCTGAGTGCTTTTAGCTTTGCTTGCTGTTTTTGATAGCGTTGTACCCTTTGGGTATAGGTGGTCTGGTCGTCTGCACGTTGCTTCATGGTCGCTTCCATTTCTGCAATGTCATGCACAAACGCAAGACTGGTCTGGTCATCGCTCTCAAGGAATTTTTCTTGCCAATCCTGAAAATCAGCATGTGTCTTGAGGACTTCTTCTTGTAACACCACTGCAACAGGCGTATATTGAGGACGAACTTTTGCACGCCCCTCCCATGTAGCATGTGCTTGCACCGTTTGTTTAGGATAGAAAAAAGCCTGCCAAACGCCCATCACCCAAAGCACAAGTACCACCAAACTGGTTAAGCATTCGGCTTGACGTTGCCTGAACTTATGAAGCAACCAAATGTAATGGCTCGGCTTTGAAGCGGTCTGAACGACATCAACAGGAGATTCTACAGAGGATGCCAATGAAAGCCAACGCTGTTTAATTCTATGGCGAATATGCCTAAGAGGATAAAAAGAAGAGGTCACAACTTGAGCCATGGGGTGCGAAACACCCTCTTGCTGATTGGATGTCTGGTTGAGTGGAACGTCTGGTTGAGACACGCCAGCTTCAGGCATAACGATCGCACTATGCTTTGAGTGAGGGGTGACAGAGGTATTTTCCGCCAAGGCTTCTTGTGAGACACTCACCCATAACACATGCTCAGAGACCACAGAAACATCCACTTGAGACTCTGTCGATCTCAATGCTAAAAGCTGTTCTAGTGTTTCAAGGGTTGCTTGAGCTTCTTGGTGGCGGTGCAAAGGTTGCTGTGATGCAGAAGGTGAGTCTGAAGAAGGCATCATAGCCTCAGACGTTGGAACCCCACTCAACATAGGGTCTTCACCTGATGTACAACACTCTCGATGCTCAGAAGCAACAGAGACCCACTTAAAGGGTGTAGCATCAGGGCTAGAGGACACCAACCTCGGTGCAGGGTGCAATGCCTGAAGCACAGAAAATGATTCATCGGCTGATACAGATGTATCCACAGAACTGTCTGAACGGTGCAGTATGCCAGAGTTCATCATGGGGACGTGGACTCCCTTCCATTATTGAGATTAAGTGAAGCCTAGGCTTTTAATGATGCAATGCCTTACTTTTTTATTTACAGGCTAGGCTGTTTTAACCCGTAAGACAAAAAGCATATTAAAAGATAGACAAGGGGGAAGTAAGCACTAGTTTATGAAAATAGTAGGCGTTGGCTTTGGGACATCACCCAAACGAAGAGACTCAACACTGAAGGTATATCGTCTATTACCACAACACCCAGCTAAACACTCACGAAGCTATTCAGAACCTGAGACAAGGTAAAGAAACATCTTCTCCATTTAGAAGATGGGACTCCATTTCATACGCTATCCAGCAGGACAGACCGCATAACACCCATCAAACACTAAACGTAAAACTAGCTGAACACTCTCGATTGATACCATGTAACACAACCTATAACACAGTTGAATCGCCTTTTTTGACTGAACACATCTCTGTTATGTCAGAAAGATGGCATGCAACATGAAAGGCATGGTCTACAACTCAAGATTCTATCACTTTACCAAAAGCACGCTTTATTTCCAAGACGCATGAGAACGCCAACCCGCTCCTAACATCCGTCACTCATCAATACAAAACGTTATCATGATGAGTTTCCCCTTGTACAGGACGCATGTTTTTGAAAGAATAATGAAGCTGTAAGGTTTGCTTTGGCTGCACCTTGTGGCTGTTTTATGTTTATCATGTGTCCAACACGTGGCAGTGCTTGCCTGTGTTAAAGTCAGTCCAAATACGCTAAAAAGGAGACACCCTCATGCGTGTCACTCGTGGAAATGTTTCCCGCAACCGTCATAAAAAGATTTTAAAACTCGCCAAAGGCTTTCGTGGGTCTCGTGGTAAGCGTTTTAAAACCGCCAATCAGGCTGTATTAAAAGCCCTCAAGTTTGCATACCGTGACCGTCGCAATAAGCGTAGAGACCTACGTTCCTTGTGGATTACTCGTATTAACGCTGCGGCTCGTTTGAATGGTCTTTCTTATAGCCGTTTTATGAACGGTTTGAAAAAAGCCAATATTGTCATTAACCGTAAACATCTTGCCAATTTAGCCGTGCTTTATCCTGTGGCATTTGAACAACTTGCCACCCAAGCTAAAGCTGCTTTAGGCTAAACCATGGTGTTGGGCAGTACACGTTTTCTACGAGTCTGTCATCAAAATTCACAAGCGCCCTTCGTACCATGGAGGGCGTTTGTTACCTTTAAAACAATGGTGTTTAATAAGGAAAGTTTTTACGGTTTAAAAACATTATAGTATTATAACAAGTTTGAATTAGAAACGTTTACTTCTTATGATGTCTACCCCAACCACTCTCATCATGACAGCACAACACATCCCCGTACTTGAACAAGGATTTGTGACCTTGCTAGATACGCTAGGTAATGACCTTACAGTGGTGAATGCCGCACGAGTATCCTTTGGGAAGCGGAAAGACCATCTTGAAGCACAGGACGTTAAACTTATTGATTATTTAGCAAAACATAAACACTGGAGTCCCTTTCGTCACGTTCAATTACAGTTTCACTGTAAAGTCCCCGAATTCATTGCTCGCCAATGGTACAAACATGTCGTAGGGATTGCATACAGTGAGGGGGGGGCAAGAGACATTGACCATGCGTGGAACGAAATTTCCCTTAGATATGTCGATGCAGGAGCCTTTGATTTTTATGTGCCTCAAGTGTTTCGCAAACAAAGCCCAAGTAATAAGCAAGCCTCAATGGATGAGACCCTTAACCCCGTACTTGCTTCAGGACATACAGGGATTGAAGCACTTCAAGCTCACGCTCAAGGGTGTTTTAAGCTGTACCAAGAACTGGTTGCTTCAGGGGTTGCCAAAGAGCAAGCTCGGATGATTTTACCCTTGAGTATTTTTACAGAGTTTTACTGGACGACATCGCTACAAGCGGTCGTCAATTTTCTGAAACTACGTTTGCATGAGGGGTCACAGTATGAAATTCGGTGCTATGCCCAAGCCCTAGAAAAGCTCGTACGCCAAGTAGCCCCTGAGAGTGTGGATGCCCTCATGCGTTATGAACACTAACCAAACGTTGAGCTAGAAAGAGGGTTAGTGGTGTTATGCAACCTGTTTTACCCGCCCAACATGACGTAGTGATGCCTTCTTTCGATAGCGTCGCACAGCTCCCCGTGAAGCTCCTTGCCTACATAGGTGATGGGGTCTATGAGCTTTGGGCAAGATATGCCGTACTCGAAGGGCTTTCAGAAGAGATACCTTACCATGGAAAAGGGCTTCCTTGGGAGGCATTAACCACACTCACGAATCAAGATGTGCAAGGGATTCATCGACGAGTCACTCAGTTCACACAAGGGAGCTTTCAAGCCCATATACTCTCGGTCTTACTCAACGTTCCCACAACTACCACACTGGCTGAAAAGGCTTCCCCTTCTGGTTTACAAAACCCGCTTGTGCCTACGTGGTCTTTAACAGAAGAGGAACGTGCTTTGGTCAAACGGTTTTTAAACACCCACCATAAGGGGACTCGACACAAAAAGCATGACCAAACCAGTGTCAGACAAGCCACCGCCCTTGAGGCCCTGATAGGATACTGGCACATGAAGGGCTATCATCAAAGGCTCTATGGGTTTTGGTCTTGGGTGAAGTGCTACACTCAGACCGTTAAAGGTCTAGAGAGCTGAATCTTGCAAAAAGGTTTAATTCCCTGTCGCTTTCACGTACACTAAGAGAAAGAAACCCTGTCTATAAACACACGCCATTCTCTACAAAAGGATTCCCTTGGGCTTGTGATGCTGTGCGATGTTTTTCTCCCTCAACCTTTCTACGCTAACAAGTAAGGGTATCCACCATGATGATGAGCCTTTCTTCTTCACAAACTCACGAGCCACCCACGCAAGACACCCCTGCACTGTATGAGTTCCTTCTTCCCGACCTTGGGGAAGGTGTGGCAGAAGGAGAAGTCCTCCAATGGTTAGTCGAAGAAGGGGAGCATGTTGAAGAAGACCAGTCACTCTGTGAGGTCATGACAGACAAAGTGACCGCAGAGATTCCAGCACCCATGGCGGGTATTTTGCGTCAAAAAGGTGCAGCCGCAGGAGAAAAACTTGCCGTTGGGAGCATGTTAGCACTTCTCGAACTCACCACGGAAGCAGGCATGCTTAAAGAAGCTCCTGTGCCAAAAGATTCTTTAACAGTACCGCAAGAGACCACTCCCACGCCCAGTACCTCGGTGGCATCTCCTATGACCAGCCTTGACTCGCCCATCCCTAGCCTTGAAGCCTCTCACGTCAAAACCTCTCCTGCCATTCGACAACTTGCCAAGGAGCTTGCCATTGACTTACGCCTGATTCAAGGGACAGGTCCTCAGGGACGCATTACCCGTGAAGACTTTGAGCAGTATCGCCTTCATTCACTCAAGGCGGAATGCCCATCCAGCCTTTCAACCCCAAGTGTTTCAAATCATTATAACGTCTACGGTACAGCCACACAGACATCAGACGGTGCCTATCATGACTTACCCTACACAGGCATGAGACGAACCATCGGGGAGCATTTAAGTCAGGCTGCAAGTACCATTCCTCATTTTGCGTGTGTGGAAGCCATCCGGTTTGATGCTTTGATGCACCTAAGAGAAAGTATGAAACCTCTTGCCGAGGCAGAAGGCATAAAACTGAGTTATCTTCCATTTGTACTAAAAGCCGTTGCTGAAGCGTTACGGCAAGTTCCGTCACTGAATGCCCATTTCAATGGGCAAGCCATTCGACGCTGGCACGCAAGCCATATTGGGGTCGCCGTGGCAACCCCAGAGGGTGGGCTAGTGGTTCCCGTGATTCATGAGGTTCAAGCCAAGAGTCTAAAACTGATTGCGCAAGAATTACATACACTAGCGCATGCTGCAAGACACCAGCAACTACAACGTCACCAAGTACAAGGGGGAACCTTTACACTCACAAATGTGGGTGCCGTTGGACAATGCTTATTTGGCACACCCATTATTAACGCCCCTGAGGTTGGGATTTTAGCGATGAATACCCTCCGTAAAGCACCTATCGTGGTGCAAGACCCCATGACAGGTCAAGATACCGTCACGGTAGGACATGAAATGTACTTTACCCTCAGTGCAGACCACCGAGTACTTGATGGTGCCGATGCTGTAAGATTTCTAAGTATTTTAAAAGGTCTCTTGGAAGCACCTGAACGGTTACTATGGCTCAATGGCTAAATCAGCAGCTGAAGGAGTTTACTTATGACAACAACGTCACACTATGAGATTGCCATTATCGGTGCAGGCCCTGGGGGCTACACGCTTGCCAAGCGTTTAGCAAAAGCGGGTAAGAAGGTTGCTCTGATTGATAAACAGCATGTAGGAGGCACCTGTTTGCAAGCAGGATGTATTCCCTCAAAGGCAATGATTCAAGCAAGCCATGGCTGGGATACCCTGAAGCACCATGGGGCAAGCTGGGGGATTCTTGGCACAAGCCATACTTCTCTTGACTGGCAGGTGTTACAAAAACATCAACGGCAAGCCGTAGGAACGCTAACCCAAGGACTTCAACAGAGCCTTAAACACCTTGGGGTGGAAACCTTACAAGGGGTTGCATCGTTTCAAGGCTCCCACACACTTAACATTGTACAAGAGGCACAAACCCTTTCTGTCACCTTTGACCAAGCAGTCATTGCAACGGGAGGTACCCCTCTCACACCCGCATGGCTTCCCCCTGTAGACGGCACCAAACTCATCACGTCTGACCATCTATGGCACTTGCAAGAGGCACCGACCCATCTTTTAATTCTTGGTGGCGGTGTCATAGGGCTGGAAATGGCATGTATGATGGCTGGACTTGGGATTTCCACGACCGTGGTAGAGTTGCAAGACACGCTTTGTGCCTCGCTGCTGGATCCTGACCTTTCACGCCATATGACCACCTTGCTTCGTCAACATACCTGGCTCACCTTGCATCTAGGGTGCCAAGCACAACAAGTGATGTCGACCCCAGACGGTGTGCGGATGGTTGTGCAAACCTCTCAACATGAGACCCTCACCCTTGAAGGAAGTCACTTATTGCTCGCACTTGGGCGTAAGCCTTACACCACAGGGCTTGGGCTGGAAACCCTTGGGCTAACGCCGCAAGCAGATGGTACCCTTGCCACCAATGCCCAAGGACAGACCAACCTACCCCATATTTACGCCCTAGGCGATTGCACGCAGGGGGTACCTCTTGCACACCGAGCCAGTATGCAAGCCCATTGCGTGGCTCAGACCCTTTTATGTCCTCACCGTCCTCGGCAACTTTCTGACCATCAGGCACTTCCGAACGTGGTTTTCTCAAGCCCTGAGATTGCCAGTGTGGGTTTAACACAAGCTGAAGCCACAGCACAAGGCTATACCGAGATTCGCCACTGGGATGCCTCCTATAAACTGAGTGGTAAAGCTTGGGGGCATAGCAAAGCCACTGCCATGGCGGGTGTGTGTCGATGGGTGACCCATGGCAAAGAACGCACGATTATTGGGGCCCAAGTGGTAGGAGAGCAAGCCAGTGAGCTGATTGCGCAAGCAGGACTTGCACTAGAGTTTCAAGCAACACTGGAAGACATTGCGCTCACCATTCATGCTCACCCCACCCTTTCCGAACTATGGTGGGAAGCTGCCTTAACAGGAGTAAGCTGCTAAAGTATGCTCAATAATTGCGGAAGTACGTTAACGACTGTAAAAATCTTAAGTTGTTTGTATGAATGATTGACTCACCCGTTCCCATAACATACAATAACCATAGAAAATAAAAATTTTACAAAATAACAATACCTCCCAAGGCTAGTGTGTTTTATCACATCCTCAAATGGGGAGGTTACTTTTTATGACAGCAAAAATGGTTATGAATCACTCAGAAGCCTATCCCGCTCAATGGGAGTGGCTTTCAGCCTCTCATCTACCTATACACTACAGTACAGCACCATCCAAACACGGACTCCCCTGGATGATAACGCCTGCACTCCTGAATGCTCATACCCATTTAGACTACACCCTTTGTGAAGAAGCTCGTGCATTAGCACCCCATGCGTTCCCGCACTCAAGTGATAGTCTTCTTGAAGGGCAACGTTTTAGTACAACCCCGAACATGGCACGCTGGCTTCTGTGGCTTGTCACAGAGTATCTTCCTGCTTGGCGTGCATCTACCCATAGTCTCTCTGAAGCCCATCTCACGGAGCGGACGGTACTCGGTGCTTTAAAGGCGTTAAGTACTTACGGCGTAGGAACCATTGCCGATATTGCTCGCAGTGCCACCGTGCTTGAGACCCTTCTGACGCATGCTCCTAAAACATTACATGCTTGGGTCAGTTTTGAAGCCATCGGGGTAGGCGACCCTTCTCATTCGCTTTCTCCTCTCCTTAAAGGGTGGCTTCATACTTGGGAAAAAGCATGTCACATTTGGGAACACGCTTCTGCCACACACCAAGCAAGTATCCTGCTTGGTCTTTCACCCCACTCTGCTTATAATGTGTCTCAAGCCACATGGCAATGGCTTATTGAACAGGCAAAGCTCACTTTGCCCTATCGCCATCCACCGCTTGCACTCCACACCCACGGGCTGGAGTCTGAAAGCGAATGGCAACTCTTCACACATGGTCCTGATGCACTTGAAGAAGAGCCGTTTAACCTACCACAGTTTCATCGAAACGTGCTGGGGTTTCCTACGCCAAATACCATGTGGACTTGGGGTAATACTGCCACAGACCCTTTCTGGGAACGATCGATCGAGCGTTGCCACAAACGTACTGGCGTGACCCATAGTTTAGTCGCCCATGGCGTGTATGATACGCATGGTCTATTACATCCTTCTACCCATACTCCTGGAAGAGCATGGGTGGTATGCCCTCGTTCTAATGTATGGCTTCAAGGAAAGACCCTTTCTCTTCGCCCTGAATGGCTTGAGACCTCACACCTGCCTTTCAACTTTGGCACCGACAGTTTATTAAGTACCCCCACCCTTGACCCTCGAGAAGAAGCACGCTTTTTACGTACATGGTGGCAAGAACACCCGTCCCCTGAAACCCAAGGTGCTACCGTGTCTTATCATGCCTTATGGCGTGCATTAACCCAAGCAACCCCCGCACTGAAAGCAATACTGCCACAAACACCTGCCCCGCTGGTTGCATGGTATTGGGACGCTACCGTGAGTGTGCAAGAACGTCACCAGATTAACGCACATTGCCTACGTGCCTTTGAGGCAAACAACCCAGAGGTGTTTGCCATGTATTTGCTTGACCCTAGGCTTATCTGCACCCCCCCTAGATCACATACGCCATGAATTGTAACTAACCTATAAACCCTCACGATAGAATCAGAGTTGATACTTGAGTATGAAAAGCGTGTGTTCCATAATAAAGTATCCTATTCTCTCTCCTTACTTTTGATATTTCTCACGCCTAGGAAAGGCTTCGTTTCATGCTTTCTTCTCTCTCTACTGATACTGCCGCTGCGTACCGTGCAGCGGGCGTTGACCTTGACCGTGCAGATGCCGTGGTTGATATTGCGAAGCGTCACGCTGCCTCCACTCGTCAGGCGTTTGCACAGTCAGACATTGGCACTTTTAGTGGTGCCTTTGCCATCCCTGAAGGATACCAACACCCTTTGATTCTTGCCGCCACCGATGGGGTAGGTACCAAACTTGCCATTGCACAAGCCCTTGAGAAACATGACACCATTGGGATTGATTTAGTGGCGATGTGTGTCAATGACCTCCTCGTACAAGGGGGAGAAACCCTTGCATTTCTTGACTATATCGCACTCGATAAAATTGATCTCCCCGCTTTCGATGCCATCCTTGGAGGGGTTGCGGAAGGGTGTCGTCAAACAGGATGCGTTTTACTGGGAGGAGAAACCGCAGAAATGCCTGGGTTTTACCCCAAAGGAAAGTACGATGTCGCAGGGTTTGCGGTAGGCGTTGTGGAAAAAAGCGACGTTTACCCCAGACTTGAGACCATGACCGAAGGCGATGTCGTGATTGGCTTAGAAAGTACAGGGGTTCACAGTAATGGCTTTAGCCTGGTAAGACACTTAATGCAACAACATCATTTAAGCTTCCAAGATATCATTCCCGCAGTGAATACCTCTGCCGCCATCGGAGAAATATTACTTGAACCTACCCGCATTTATGTGAAACCCATTTTAGCCCTGTTAAACGCCCTCAAAGGTACCGATGCGTTACGTGCCATGTGTCATATCACGGGTGGAGGCTTACTGGATAACCTCCCTCGTGTACTCCCTCCACACTTGGGGATTGAGATTGAATGGCAAAGCGTCACACAGACGTGGGATACCCTCCCCATCTACCGCTGGTTACAAACCCTTGGGTCTTTAGATGCAGGCACCATGGCACATACCTTTAACAGTGGTATTGGCTACACATTGGTGGTTAAAAAAGAGTCCTTAGCCCAGGTGCTTCTGACATTAGAAACGGTCATGCCAGCATCTTGGGGTGTGCCTCGCTGTATTGGAACCGTGGTAAAACGTGAAACCCCTACAACGGCTCAAGTGGTTTTAACCTAGGAGAACGCCCCCATGACAGAGCAGGTTTTATCGTCTACCTCCTCCATTGATGCAATCGTTTGGAAAACCATGCCCGACGGTGGCGAATGTTGGGTTCATGACACTGCATGTAAGCTCTCACGCCCGATTGAGCGTATTGCCATCTTGATTTCTGGTCGGGGCAGCAATATGGCAGCCCTACTAGAGGCTCAATCAGAAGGTCGATTCCATCATGCACAGGTGGTGCTTGTGATAAGTAACCAACCCGAGGCACTGGGGCTTCGTACAGCAAGCCGTGCGGGCATTAAAACATGGGCATTCTCACCCAAAGCTTATGCCTCCAGAGAAGCCACTGATGAAGCGATTCAAGCAACCCTCAAAGCACACGACATTGACTTTGTCATTCTTGCTGGGTATAGCCGTATTTTAACCCCTATCCTTACAAACCCCTGGGAGCATCGTATGATCAACATGCACCCCAGTTTACTCCCGAAGTTTGGAGGGGTAGGCATGTTAGGACACAAGGTGCATGAAGCAGTATTGGCCAGTGGGACTGAAACACATTCAGGGTGTAGTGTTCACTGGGTCACAGACCTCGTGGATGGAGGACATCTTTTAGGACAAAGACGGTGTCCTGTTCTCACTAACGATACGCCCGAAACGCTCGCAAAACGGGTACTTACCCAAGAACATCTATTATTTCCAGAAGTTTTAGCAACCTTGATTGAACACTCTGTACCCTCCTAGTGTAGGGGTAACACTTAAAGAGGCTCAAGCATTTAGAGGAGTTTTCATTCCCATTGCTGTGCTAGAATACCTGCATGAGTGATACTTAATGGTTAAGCGTGTAAGGCAGTACGTGGTTTTAAAAAGGCTTGATGTCCAGAAACTCAATCCGATACCCTATAGGTCTTATAGACACTCTTCGCACGTGATACCATACCCCTTATCATCAAATAGTACTTATTCCTCATGACTGTTTTATCTCGTACAAAGCTATTGAACTACACCCTCTTATACCAACGCATCGGTGTTGCGGTAGTAGGGTGTATGCTCATGCTGACACATTATGGGTGTACACAGGATGAAGCACTGTTATATCGACCTGCTATTGCACGGCTAAGCGAAATGGCAGAAGGGTTATTAAAACATGATGCCTCAACCCTTTCAGCAGAGCAAAAACAACGTATTATTACCTACTTGGATGCTTCCGTGGCACTTTCTCCGACCGATGAGCTTCTAAGACGCAACCTTATTGTGGCCTGCCAAAAAACAGGTGCCTTAGAGCATGGGCTTCGTACCATTCAACAATGGCCTATTACACCCAAAACACCCGCCGTTGGATTAGACTCTCCTGCAGGTCTCAAAGCAACGCTTTTAGAAGCTTTTCTGTTTAAATGGAAAAATCAGAAAAAGCCTCAAGAAAAACCCTCTACCAAACTACAGGATCTTTACGCAAAAGCCCTAGAAAGTTATCAGGAGGCTCACTTAGAGAAGCAAGCCTCTGACCTTACCACGTGGTGGACCTCGTTATAACTCGTTACTTTGCTGTAGTACCTGCCAGTTGCTTTGCAAACTGCTTCAACTCTTCAGGACTCAACTCTTTTAAACTTGCCTTGGCACCTGTTTGAGGGTTTTCAGGTGTACGGACAGACACGCCTGAAGAACTGACAATGAGCTGATTACCATCGCCTAAAGTGACAACGTTTAGACCATAATTAGGCGATACACTAGAGGTATAAGTGGCACCTGAGGTTCTAAACAGTTCTAAAAGATTCTTTCCTTCAGTGGTTTGAACGAAGGCTTGGGCTTCTGTACCAAACTCTTTCATGAAGGCAGCATCCCCAACCGCTTGACTTACCTCATGCTTTTCAGCTTTCACTAACCCACCTTGATTGATACCGAGCGTCATTTTTTGACCTTGTGCATCTTGGATGGTGGTTGTAATCGGGGCTTCTGCTTTACTGGTACCAAACCCAGAACCTAATAAACCACCTTGTAAACGATTACTGCTGAACGCTTCACTTGCATTACGGAAGGCAAAAGTTGGCTCGCCAGAAGCGTTTTTACCCACGTGGATAATATTGCCATAAACAAGCTGTTGGGTTTGAACGTTCACACCTAACACCGTTTTAAACTCTTGTGTCCCATCAGCTAATGTCACTTTGGTATAGCGCAACTCACCTGCAGGGGCTTCATACAAGCCTGTTTGTTGGTTATAAGTAAAGCCAGCACTGGTCAGAGTGCCTTCGTTGAGCGTTTCTAAGTTCAAACGAGAACTCTCACTCACTTTACCAAGACCAGTATCCTGAGCATAGCCCATCCCTTTGGTAAGGTCATTCAGGGTTTCAGCTTCGGCTTTGATATCACCAGGGGTTTCATTTTTAAAGCGATCTTCCGCCAGTTTATTGGCACGGGTTTTATCTGTTCTATCATTCATCGCTGCAGCGGTTCCTAAAGCAGCCACTGTCGTTCCTGTCCCGATGACGGCATACGTTTTCCAAGGACGACCTGCTTGAGTGACAGAGCCAGTAGGCACGATACCGTTTTGAATGTCATTTAATTGTTGCACCAAGGTGTTCTGTCCATTTAAAAGAGCGTCTTGGTCTGTCCCTAAGCGTTGTTCAAGCGTATTCGCATGTTTATTTAACTGTACAAAACCAGCCTCATCTTGTAAGTTGGCATGCTCATGGCGTAACAACTTTTGCATATCAGCACCCACAATAGTAGAACCTTTGGGAATCGTATCGCCTACTTTAATATCTTGGTCAACATGCTTGGTACCATTCCAAAATCTTACTTTTAGCGGAGTAGTCGCTTGCATATCACAGGTTACTTGTAAATACTCTACATTCTTTGATGATTTATGAATCTCAAGTTTACCCAATACGCCATGGTCTGCATTTAAAACATCAGTGGTATCCCCACGAGTCCCAGCAGGCTTTCTTAACTGCTCAAC
>JBJTUH010000103.1:0-4348 GCA_046080605.1 Vampirovibrionales bacterium | reverse complement strand
TGTGCGGTGTACAGAGACGACCATAAGCACATCGAGAATCGTAGCGACACCGAAAGCGGTATACGGGATTGTGTCTTTTAATTGGTATTATAACAGTGCTATGAATAAATGTGTGTGTATCAGAAAGTAGGGTCTGTGGTTATGTTGTCGTCGCTTGCTGTTTCGTCATCTGTGTCGCCTCGGTTAATGAGGCCTGCTTTGCCGTTGGCAACAGCAGCCTCGCTACGGCAAGGTATCATGCCGAACGGTTGGTGAGAAGACTTTTTAAACCGCCCCCTCAGAGATGTGAAGATTTCAGAAACAGAAACACAAACGGGGGTTTTTGAACAACTTGTTAGGCTAAGGTTAAACAACGATTTTTTAGCAGGCTCGCTGGTGATGGCGTCGCCTGTAATTGGTTTGTTGGAAAACAAAGTGTTGCACAAAACCTTAAACCCACTGCATTTTGGCCAAGCACTGCCTGATGCGTCTGCTAAATTAAACGACGCTAACACCCCTGCTACCCCTGCTACCCCTGCGACACCGTTGTTAACACAACACGCCACTCAGCCCAAGGCTAAAAAACAAGGCGAATCGTTAGAAACCCGCGGCACTTCGTCTCACTGGCTTAACAGTGCGGGCTTTGTCCTGATCGGGGGTTCGAGTATATTGGGGGCCCCTTTAATGATTGCCAAAAACATTGAAGACAAACAACCCACCACCGTCCTCATGTTTTTAGCCAGACTGGCGATGGGGCCAGTAATTATGATAAACCATAGTATGCTAGTTAAGTTTATAGATCGTTTTATAGGGTGCTGGGCTGGCCTAGGTAATGATAACGTCTCCTCTAACAAAACTAAACGCCAAGAGATGGCCAACGGCAACGTGCATGGCGATATTCGTGAGTGTGATAGTATTCAAAAGATTTTTAAAACAAACCACACAGACGAGTTAAAAACAGTGAGGGATGCCTTGGCATATGTGCAGGGTATTCACGGTATTAATGGCGAGCATTTAACGAAATCGGTTGCTTACCTATGGAATGATTTATCTTACGGAACCAAAGTCTCGCTAGAGATCTTCCCAGAGTTTTTTATGCTGCCTATCAAGTACACAGAGCATACGTATAAATGGCTAAAGGGCTTCGATTACGATAAAATTAGTCAAGATATTAAAGCAGGACGCTTTGGCAAGCCTGTTTCCATCAGCCTTCCACAAGGGGCTTCTGGCAAAGAAGCCATGGCAGAAACCAGTTACTTCTCGCATCTATTAGAAAACAATGACTATAAAATACCTCTCCCAAAGTTTATGGAAGATCATAGACATTTAGAGCTTTCGCAGTTTGGCAGTGTTGCCCCAATGATGTTTAGTACCGTGCAAACCATAGGCACCGCTATCCATAACCCACTACTCGAGCAGGTGGGTCTTTGGACGGATGGTTTAGCGGCGGCACTTTCTGAATATTCGCACGTCATGCAGGCAAAACAACTGGGTGAAACAGCCAACAACCTTGAAAAAGGTGCCTTCCCCATTGCAGACGCTTTGGCTAAAGAAGAAGCACAACGCTTGGCTAAGTTGAACGCACTTATTAAAAACGTTGCTCCAGAGCAGCTTCAAACCTGGATTAAGGGGTATCGTTTAGATCATAAACTGATGGATGTAGGTGCTGCCCTAGCTGGCTTGGGTGGCTTGCTATGGTTTACCGATTTTGGCCGTGGGGCGTTTACGGTGGGCCGTGGTTTCCATACCCGCTATAACTGGGAGCTTGATACCCACGGTGATTTTGTAAGATGGCAAAAACATCAGCACGTGGCACCCAAGGGTAAGTAAGGGCGACTAAGGTGGCTAAGGTATCCATCCTCACTATTAATGTAACGGAATGTAACAGCCTCGCTTAGCGGGTGTGTTCACAACACAGAAGAAGCGTCTTTGGAGCTTGCCTCTTTTAAAGGCCTTCTTTTCTCTGTTGTTCTTTCTTATAGAAAGGGTTCCACTACCATGACACACCCACCCCAGCCCAACACCCAGCTTACGGCTCAGCAAAGCAACCACCTTGCCGATGACATTCGTCACACCTTTTACACCTGGAAGGAACAACGCCAAGGCACAGAACACGTTTGGAGCCAATGCCTAAACGCCTATCAAGGGGTGCAAACCCACCTGAATAAAACCGATGCCCCTGCCAACAAAACAGGCTTTAAATTGCACCGCCCTGCCGTGTTTGAAGCCGTGGAACAACTGCAAAGCACCCTCATGGATGCACTGCTACCTAATCAACTCTTAAACTTTAGTGTTCGTGGTAAAACCGAAGCCGACCATCGCCACGCCAACGAGGTAAAGCAACTGCTGGAAAGCAAGCTGAGTGATGCTCAACTGTTTAAGCACACGCATCAATTTATCAAGCAACTGTTGATTACAGGCAACAGCGTTATGGCGTTTCCGTGGAAGAAGCAAACCCACCAACGCCCCATACAAACCCCGTTAAAACGCTTAGGCGTGACGGTGGGGTACGAAACCACATGGCAAGAGATGGTGTTGTACAACGCCCCTCAGCTAGAATGCTTGAATGTGTTTGATGTGTTGTTAGACCCTACCGCTAGCGACCCGAACCAAGCGAGCCTCATTCGTCGTTTTAAAAGCACCCTACGAGAGTTGGAGGCCGATGGCTTATACCAACAGCTGGCCTTGGCCAATACCGAACTGGCTAAACAGCAACGTACTAGTAAACGTAGCCCACTAGCCAACGGGCGTACCACGGCCTTAGCCAACGAGGGCTTTAACCTTGATGAACAGATTCAAGCCCAAGGTGTCTCCTCTAGCAATACGGCGATGCCCGCTAGCCCCCTGTTACCCACCCCCGTTCATCTGCTTGAAGCGTGGGGTACCTTTGTGCTTCAGGATGGCACGGTTCTTGAAAATCACGTTATTACGGTGCTAGAAGAAACAGGCACCCTGATTCGTTGCGAAGCCCACGGCTATACGCACACGCCCAACAAAAAGCCTTTTCTATGGGGAACCCTCACGCCTGTACCCAATCAACTGTACGGCCTCGGCATGGTGGAACCCGTCTTAGGTTTGCAGTACGCTATTAACGCCTTTAGCAATCAAAAGCTAGATGTGTTGAATCTGTGCATCAACGCTCCCTATACGTATTTATTGAGTGATGATGTGTTTGACCCCAACCTGTTGCTCAACACCCCTGGGGCGTTGATTCCTGTAAAAAGCCACGATACGCTTCGCCCCCTGCCGTTGGTGGCTCAAAATGTGGCCTTCGCCTACGAGGAAATTAACGATCTGAAAGCCGAACTGATGGAAGCCAGTGGCGTGGGTCGGTTGTTGGGGCAAGGCTACGATGCCCTTAATAAAAACAAAACCGCCTTAGAAGTTGATGCCCTCGTGAGTCAAGGCCAACAAAAGGTGCGGGGCATGGTGGCTCATGTAGAACAAAGCTTTTTAGAGCCGTTGCTTGCCAATGTGTACGGCATTATGCAACGCATGGATTCGCCCACAGAGACGGTGCAACGCTTGGATGCTCACGGCAACTGGACGTATACCCCCTTGGCTACGCCGTGGTTGCCTTCTACCTATTGCCAGTTTGAAGTAGCGGGCGTGCGAGGAGCCTTGCAACAGCAAAAAGATGCTCAATCGTTGTTGCAACTGCTGGAGGTAGTACGCAGTCTACCGAACGGGGTGCAGTGGCTCAACATCCCCGAGTTGTTGCATAGTTTGGGGCGATATTTAGGGTTAAAGCCTAGTGTTTTTCAAGCCTCGCCCCCAGCTTTAGAATCCCCCCCTCATTAATTAGGGGCTGTTTGCAAATAGTTTTAAACCGCTTCTTTCTTACTTCTTGGTGATAAGTTGCCCTCTGGGCAACGTAGAAAGGCCGTTCCTCCCTCTCTACAACTCTCCCCCCTAGTTTATTTATATGGGCGAAGCCCCTATAAACCCCATTGATACATGAGTCAAAGCAAGTTTTTGCTTGAGTTTCATAAGCGGTATCTATAGTTACAGTAATTTATTTGCAAACAGCCCCTAGTAATACCAACTCTCAGTTTAAAAAGCGTAAGAAACGGTTTCTTTTTTGGGGGGCAATGGGGGCGTTAGCCCCCATTAATAAACCTAGGGGGGAGAGTTTGAGAGGTTTTTCACAATGAGGATCTTTCGTAAGAATTGAGGTTGTCCTTCCTCACTGTGGGGGCGAACGCCTCGGCCTCTCAACGTTGCCCAAAGGGCAACTTACCACTAAGAAGCAAGAAAGAAGCGGTTTGAAACTAGGGGCTGTTTGCAAATAAATTACTGTAACTATAGATACCGCTTATGAAACTCAAGCAAAAACTTGATTTGACTCATGTATCAATGGGGTTTATAG
>JBJTUH010000102.1:0-16012 GCA_046080605.1 Vampirovibrionales bacterium | reverse complement strand
GCAAAACCTTCTTAGGGTCATTTTATACCCATGATGATAAAAGCCTCATGAAAAAAGGCGGGGTCCCTCAGATTTTGCTTTCAACAGGACTCATGCATACCCAACCTTGGACTAATCCATACTACATTGATGGGATGCTCTCGGGCGACCCCGAAGAACTCAATATTTTTGACTACACCCCTCCTCCTAAAGGGGAACACCCTGAACTTGCAACCTTTGCCACCAGTATGGCTCAGTTAAGAGAACACCATAAAGACCTTCTTTGTCACGGGCAGTTTATCCCCTTTGTGCCTACAACACGACCATGGAGTCCTACCCTGAATAAAGATGTCATTGCGTTTGCACGTCACCTTAACGGACAAACCCTGTTAGTGGTTGCCAATAAAAACATCAATACTGCAACCCAAGCCACCATTAAAATTCCTGGCTGGCAAGCCAACCAGCCTCTTACCTCTATTGCACCCCACTGCTGGCAGAAGTCGACCTTTGAACAACATCCTAACTGCCTTTCCATGAAACTTGAGCCTGGTGCGTTTTTTGTCTTCCCCATCCATACACCTCATCTCGCAAAAGATATTCCAGACCCTTTCGGAGAAATCAATCAATTTCCTCCTGAAGCCATGTTATCTAACCAACCTTGGGCAAAAGCACTCCAACAATCTTATACGTCCTAGTAGGCAAGTATTGCTTTCAGAAAAGAGATGGCACAAAAGCTCACCTCGGTGTATAGTAAGGGTGAAATAGTAGTGTTGGAAAGCTCAGGCTTTTCCCGACACACTAAATGTAAGTGTGATGTTTACCAGTAGCCCGTATGCTATGTAAGGTTTATGTAATGATGCGTTCTTCCATGTCTCGTGTAATGTCTGTTGCGTTGGTTGCTCTTGTGGCAGGTTGTATCAGTGTCACTCAAGCGTTTGCGCAAACCATTGGCTACATTGATTTCCCGATGGTACGTAGTAAGTTTGGAGCCTTCCAAGCCTATGTACAAGAGGCTCGTTTAAAGCAAGCAGACCTTGCCAAACTTGAAGCAGACCTTAACCGTCAACTCGAAGAAACTCGTAAAAACAATGCCAATAACCCTCTTGCACTCAAGCAAATGCAAGAAAACTTGGGGAAAACATTCCAAGCCAAAATGCAAGAGTTCCAGAGCTGGGCAGACACCCGTGAAAATGCCTTTCAAACGCAATTACAAAACAGTATTGATGGTGTCCGTAAAGCCAAGCTGGTTGACGTTGTCCTTGATAAAGGCATGGTGTTTTCAGGAGGCGTTGACCTCACACAGGAAGTCATCATGACCCTGAACAATAGCACACCCGCTCCTGCGGTCATGAAACCCGCCGTGGCTCCTGTAGCACCTAAAAAATAACGTGCGACCTCACGGGTACTTGTCGTATTACCTTTGTCGTATATACACGTTCCTTACGCATGCCGAGTGTCAAGCTTTCGTATGCGCGTAGGGAGCGTGTTTTAAGGTTATGGTTCATTGTCTCTGATGCCTTTCTTTCGTTTTTTTCATCGTCTTGTTGAGCGTATGCACCAAGTCATTGAAACGGCAAAACTTGAAGCACTCACTCGCTTTTATCAATGGGAAGCCTCTAGGCAACCTCAACAGAGTGCTTTTATGCCAAGGCTTCAGGATGGGGTCGCTGAAGCAGAGCAACATGCCATACTGAAAGGAAAAACTTACCATCGTCACGGCGGGTGTAATGGATGCGGGCGGTGTTGTGAGGAAATTTTCCTAGGACATGAAGGAGGACTGATACAAAGCGTTGAGATGTGGGAGGCCATCAAAGAAGACCATCCTCATTATGGGTGGTTTACCCCGATAGAACTCCGTGACCAAGGGCTTTTATTCCGATGTAAGAAATTGGGTGCTGATAAACGGTGTACAGATTATGAAAATCGTCCACAGTTTTGCAGAGACTATCCTAGTGAGGATGGCATTATTTTAGGAGGATGCCAACCCTTGGAATGTAGCTACTGGTTCAGTCCAGCCCATACTTTTAAGGATGTACTCTCTGAAAAGCTTCATGTGCATCAGTCATAGTATGCAAACAGTATACAACAAGCTAGTAGTCATCCCACAAGCCATACTCATAAAGCCAATATTTGGGTGTAGCTTTTTGTTTTTTGCCACGTCGTTCATCCGTTTTACTGGTCACGTGTTCTTTATCCGTGCCGTTACTTAGCACTTCTGGTGCAAGTTTCACCGTAGCAATCCAACCATTAGGGGTTCCCACTTGAGCAAGAATGCGAGCATGGTCAGTCATCGTTTCACTGAGTAAGGTATTTGTTTTCCGATCGAGGTGGTAACTCCAAAAGCCATGAAACTGTTCATCGAGCGGAAAGGGCTTACGAGTAAAGGGGTCTGGGATTCTAAAGGAACGCACAGCATAAATAATTTCCTGAGTGCTATGAGCCTTAAAGCCTAGGGGCATCACATCATAGGCTCTAGGTTGTAAACGCATACTTTGCGTTGTAAAGGGAGGCTCAAAGCGTCGCCATAATTCAGGATAAACCCATACTGAGCCACTTTTACGGTCATACACAAGTAAGTCTGTGCCTGTAGGTGTTTCATGAAGAACACCTTTGCGTGTACGCAATAATAACCGTTGCCCATCTGGAGACCAATCCACAGGCACTAAAGTTTGAAACGAGAAAGGTTGCTTCTCGGCATCTCCTGCCCCTAAAATGCGTTGCCTGAAAGGTGCCATTTTAACAGGGTCAAGATAGTCCACAAAAGCACGGGTGGTTTGATTGATACTAGGAATTGTGGGTTTCACCAAATGACGAGGCGTTTCCTCTAAGGGCATCTGTGTCAGGGGTAAGGTTTGTTGCATCTGGTACATAGACTGTTGACTCCCCGCCATCGGCATATACGGTACGGGGAGCTGATAGAGTTCTGACACCACTTGACGCTCACGAGGCAAAAACATGGTCTCAGAATACACATAGCTACGACGGTCAGGGGTAAAAAACAGGGGTGAACGTATCAAACGTTTACTTTCGATTCCCCATAAATTGTTAGGAACCCCTTGCCCAATGGCTGGTTTTTTAAAAGAAACACTTTGTGGAGGAAAACTATGGTTAGGGTTCGTCGTTGATAAGCTTGAACCCTCTACACTGGTGGTCACTTCACGCCAATATTGGGCTTCTGGTTTTTTGGGCTGACGTGTAGGGTCAACACTATAACAGCGTACATCCTCTCCTGTGACCACTTTATGACCCGAAGGAATACGCCCTACCACCATTTCACTCCACCCTATTGCAGGCAGGCACCATGCAAGGCTTATCAGCAACACCATCACGTGTGCTATCCGACGGAAGCAATGATTCAAGACACGCATCAAGGAACACATCTCCACTGGTATAAACCTCACACCCATAGACCTCATCACACATCCACTGAGCCGTATATCCTAGCATTGCAAGTGAATACACGCTGTAACTGTTTCGGTGCTTCAGTGAGAGAAAAAGAGTGTGCCTAGGGGAAGATTAAACCAAAAATATGATATAATTTTATAAAAACATTCATAAAAAAGTGTTTGGCTTATGATTGGGTGGGTTAACATGACTCTTTGCGATACTCGAAGCATGAGGATGTGAAGATGATTGACCAGCTTCCTGCCCAACCTAGCGTTATCACAGTGATAGTGTATTGTTGTGTCTCCCCGCACCTTGAAAGGTCTAACGTATGCGTATTGGTTTACCTTCTGATGTCATTATTACGACCATTGACCATGTCCCCAACGCCACCATTGAAGAACATTTTGGGATGGTAAGTGGTAGCGTCGTACGCAGTAAACATTTTGGAACAGACATGTTCGCAGGACTCAAAAATCTTGTAGGCGGAGAGCTTGAAGGCTATACGAAGCTTTTAAACGAAACACGTCAGCAAGCCTTAGAACGTCTGGCCGATAATGCACGTGCGGTAGGTGCCAATGCGGTTGTCAATGTACGCCTTGAAAGTAGCAGTGTGGCAGCAGGTGCCGCTGAACTTTATGCCTACGGTACCGCCGTTAAAGTGAAGTTTTAAGAAAGGAACGCTAAGATATGATTGCTTCGTGGCGTGCCTTCGTGCATACACTCACTATGCAAGCTCAGAAAACACTCACCCGTGTATGGCTACTTTTACCCGCCATGGCACTTTACATGCCCACAGCCTTTGCTGAAGATACTTCAGGAGACAGTGGTCACGATGGGCTAAAAAGTAGCATTCAGCTAGGGTTTTTTCTACTTTCCATTT
This sequence comes from Vampirovibrionales bacterium, assembly GCA_046080605.1. Lineage (GTDB taxonomy): Bacteria > Cyanobacteriota > Vampirovibrionia > Vampirovibrionales > JAJTHC01 > JBJTUH01. The sequence goes on along the minus strand of JBJTUH010000102.1, from coordinate 11,766 downwards.
TTCTGGGTATCACCGTGGGAAGCTATTTAGAGTGGCGACATCTGCAAAGTTTAAAGCTCCGAGAAGCAGCGTGGAGCCATGTTCCTGCAGTGCCTCTTGATTATCGGCATGCCCTAGAACCCAATGAAACCGTTGAGAAAGTCACGTTTGTCTCTGGGCAAGTGGTGTTAACAGACGATACCGCCCGTGCCTTACTAGGCAGTATTTTAAGTTTATTTGGACTTAACTTAAAAACCTATGAACTCTTGATGGAACGTGCCAGACGAGAGGCAACCTTACGCATGAAGGAATCTGCCCCTGAAGGCACCCATATCATCACGAACTTACATTATCTAAGTGGTAGTTTGGACGATGAGGAAGCAGGCTCAAACAAAGAAAAAGGAGCTACAGCGTTTTACGTGACAGCCTACGGTAGTGCAGTTCAAGTTGACCGTTCAAGTGTTTATAGCTAGCCATGCTCCGCATTCGACAAGAACCTACGTCACACGCTCCTGAACCAGAGTCATCCTCTTCACACGCACCGTTTATTCATTCATTCCCTGAAGACTCAAACACGTTTATGCCTTCAGGGAAGCGAACACTCAATACCCTGAAACACAACTTTAACTACGGACGTGTGTCACTACCGACCATGGATGACCCTTTTTTAGAGCGGGCTTGGCGGGAAACCCTCCTTCAATTTCTACTATGGTTCGGTATAGGACTTTTAAGCCTACTGGGAATAGGGTTTTTCGGGGTTCAATGGCTTGCAGACCATACCCCCAATGGTGTACGCATTGCATTTGAAAAAGCCATTGCCACAGTATTTGAAAAAGATCTTCAAGCACACATCATTCCTCCTAAAGCCTATACAAAAGCTCAAGCAGAAAGCATCGCACACCTTGAAGGGCTTCTTAAAAAGTTACAAGCCCATGAGCTTGACGATGAACGCCGTTACCCCTTACCCATCCGTTTAACATTACAACGCACGCCTTACCCTAATGCCTTTGCAGTGCCAGGGGGACAAATGATTGTCACCACAGGATTACTACGTCTTGCAAAAACATTGAAGCATCAACATCATGACGCACTTGGGTTTATTGTGGCTCATGAGTTAGGACACTTTCGGCATCGTGACCATCTCAAAGGTCTTGGATGGAAAGTATTTAGTATCTGCATTCTTGCTCCCCTAGAGGCCACAGAAAGCATCGGATTTCTTACAGAAAATCAGTACAGCCAATGGCAAGAAACCCTTGCAGATGACTATGCCATGGCACTGACGCAACGTATTCACTTAAACCCTAAAGCAGGCATGACCTTTTTCAAGGTCATGGCAAAGGCTACACCACCTGAAGACTGGAGTGACACACTATTATCTGACCACCCTCCTACAAAGGCTCGTATTAAGCACCTTGAAGCTTGGTATCAACAGTACCAAGCCCAAAAGACACCGTTACAAAAGCAAACCTACCTTTTACACGCTTTACGTTAAATGGCAAAGGTTTGAAGTATCTCAAGAGGAACCATATCAAGGATTTTAATATGGGTAGCTTCTAAAACAAGCTTAGGTGCTTTACCAACCTCATAGGCTTCTTTCCACCGCAAAGCACACAAACACCAGCGATCCCCTGGTTTTAACCCTGGAAATTGGTACTCAGGGCGAGGCGTTGACAAGTCATTCCCTCGTGCTTTAGAAAATTCAAGAAATGCCTCAGTCATTTCAGCACACACGAGGTGAAGTCCTGTATCTTCAGGTCCTGTATTACAACATCCATCTCGGAAAAAGCCTGTCATGGGCATCCATGAACAAGGAATAAGCGACTGTCCAAAGACATTTTTTGCCGTATTCATACGCTAAGTACCACCACTTCTAAACAAACATCAACAATACCCAAAGGTATCGTACAAAGAGCAACCCACACCACACAAGCGGTTGCGTCATTGAGAACACTTAACCAAGGTAAAAAAGCAGATGTAAGCTTTCAAACACAAACAACGACCGTAACAAACGAGGGACGTTGTTAAACGATGATGAGCCAGATCCATTTAAAGCAGAGAAAATTATTTGAAGCAACCCAACAAAAGGGGTCACGCACATTCGGTATATAGAGCATCATACCTCAGAGACATAAAATATACTACTCTGAGGCGTTGGTTTGCCCCAATTTACTGGCAGGGTACCAACATAGTGCTTTATGACCAAAGCCCACCTCCTGTAGCACAGGGGTATGCTCACGACAATGCGGTGCAACACGCATACACCTTGGGGCAAACGCACACCCCAAGGTTAAAGGGTCTCGGATACCAGGAGGGACACCTTCAATGGTCATGAGCGTCCCAGCATCATGGCTTAAACCATCAGGAATCGCCTGTAATAAAGCTTGTGTATACGGATGCTCTGGCGTATCCAACACCTGCGAACGCGTACCATACTCTACGAGTTCACCCGCATACATCACGCCAATACGGTCAGCACTTTCTGCCACCACCCCCAGATCATGGGTAATCATTAAAATAGCGGTATTCATTTCTCGACGAACCTGTTCAAGAAGTGCCATAATCTGTGCTTGTACCGTCACATCAAGTGCCGTTGTGGGTTCATCTGCCAATAGTAGCTTGGGTTGGCAACTCAATGCCATGGCAATCATACCCCGTTGACGCATCCCTCCTGAAAGCTCATGAGGATACGCATGAAAGCGACGAGGTGCATCAGGAATCTGCACAAGGTCAAGTAACTCAAGCGCAAGCTTTTTCGCCATTGCTTGGCTTACACCCTTATGGACTTGAATGACCTCTGTCATTTGATTGCCAAGCGTATACACAGGGTTTAACGCAGTAAGAGGGTCTTGAGGAATCAGTGCCAGTTTTCCCCCTCGTATTTTACGCAGGTCTTTTTCAGGTAAGGTCAGCAGATTCTGTGCCATAAACCACACCTCACCTTGAGTGATAAGTCCTCTAGGAGGGAGCAAGTTCAAAATAGCTTGCAGCGTCATAGATTTACCACATCCACTTTCACCCACCAATGCGACCCATTCACCTGGGAACACTTCAAAGGAAAGATGTTGCACCACCAAACCTACCCCATGACGAAACGCAGGCATAGGAAACCCTAAGGTAAGATCCTTTACACGTAATAAAGGCGTTACCGTTCCCTCATGAGAACGTAAAGGCTGAGACAGAGTACTTGAGGCGTATGAAAGCATCATGACACAAAATCAAGAGGTTACTAAAGGGTAAAAGAATTAAAACGTCATAAAGCAAACATGGTGTACAGATTTCAAAACACAAGCCTATACACTTATGGGTATCTTGCCACTACCTCAGTTCACGATGCAACTTTTCGTGGCAAGATACCTCATAGAAGGATTAAGCAAGTAAGGCTTTTAGCTCTGTCATTGCGGCATCAAACTGTGCTTGATTTGGGGCTTTACCATGCCACCCTGCTTGGTTTTCCATGAAAGAAACCCCTTTGCCTTTGGTGGTATGTGCCACAATGCACGTAGGTTTATCAGAGGTTTCAGCGAGGTGGTCAGCCTGACGCAATGCGTCTAATAAAGCCGACATATCATGTCCTTGAACCTCAATGACATGCCACCCAAATGCTTTGACCTTTTCTGCCATGTTGCCCACTGCTTTCACTTGTTCGGTAGACCCATCAATTTGTAAGACATTACGGTCTACAATCGCTGTTAAACGGCTCACTTGATGATGTGCCCCACTCATGAAAGCTTCCCACACATTGCCCTCTTGGCATTCACCATCGCCCAATAAGCAGTAAACTCGTGCGTTAGACTGGTCAAGACGCAAGCCTAACGCCATGCCTACGGCAGCAGAAAGCCCTTGCCCCAGCGACCCTGTAGAAACATCAACCCCCGCCACATACTTAGAGGCAGGATGACCTTGAAGACGTGAATGGACTTGTCTCAGTGTGCCAATTTCATCGTAAGAAAGGTAGCCTAACTCCATTAACACGGCATATAATGCAGGCGCCCCATGCCCTTTGGACATCACAAAACGGTCACGTTCAGCCCAATCAGGTTGACTTACTTGATGTTTCATATGACCAAACCACAATGCAACCAAAATTTCCATGCAAGAAAACGAGGTGCCAGGGTGTCCAGACTGAGCTTTAAAAATCATCTCCAAAGCAGGCTGACGAAGTTTATTTGCCATGGTTTGCAAGGGCGTAATGTCTGTAAGGAGAGGGAGGACGGTAGAGGTCGTCATCATCGTGCATGTATCCTAGAAAAGCTGTGGGAATATCCTATGAGTCGGAAACAAAATGACTGTAAGCCATGAAGTGCAAGGGTTCAAAGAGAGCGGTTTCCATTCTTTTAACTTTAACAGAAACACACAGGGGGTGCTATCTTAACATACACGTTTTGGGCTTAAACCCCTTAAAGTGCATCTTGGTATTGCAACACACAGACAACACTAGGCAAAAACTAAAAATAGTGATACACTCCTACTGTAAAGAGGACGTTTGATAAAAGCTATTTAAGCACTCAAGCCTGAGGTATCAAGCTTTTTGCACCAGCAAACGTTTATCCTCATGAGACATGCCTCTTTTACCCATTCAACAGTACCACAGCGTTTTATTTCTGAATTGCGATTGCAAATGTTTCCACCGTCGTAGCCTTTGGTTTTGGCTTTACGAGGGTATGATGTTGGCTTACTCGCACTCCAGAACGTTCAGTTGCGAAAGCTTGCAACTATTTCATAACCCCCGAAGGGATAGGTAACTAACCTCATGCGTGCGTTCATTCGTTCCGCTTTAGCCCATCTTGGTAAAACGGAAGATACCTTTCTTGCCATTGGTGTGGGCTGTTTAACCAGTGCCACATTACGCCCTCTTATTACCCTGCACAATAAAAAGGAAGCCCCAACTGACCGTGCCTATGCCGCCAAGCGTGAGTGCATTAACGGATTTGTTGCCTTTAGCTGTGTCTTAACCTTCTCAGAAGTCTTCAAACGTCTAGGTCATCACCTTTTTGCCCCTGCGTTTCAGCATTTACCTCATGAAGCTCGGCTTGAAAAATTACGTGCAATGTCTATTTTATCGGGTGCTGTGGGGACAGCGGTTTCCAACTTAGCTATCCCAAATATCGGCAACCTATTGATAGGTCCTGTGGACAGGCTCTTTGGGAAAAAATCGTCACCCCCTCTCGCCAAAGTACCCTCGGCTGCCCTTAATGTCGTGTCCACCCCCAGACAAGCTAACATTCAATTACTGAGCCGCCCGACAGACTCAACGCTCGTTCCCGCCATACCTTTTACCCCTCTTACCACAACCCTTTCAACCTCATCAGTACCCAGTAACCATGCACATTACGCTGGCACACTTCTGAGACATAAGGCGTTTGGGGTATCCCCCAATACAACACCATGGATGGGAGGCACCATAAGATGATGACATTGATAACCCATACTCTCGACAAAGCACGTCGATTTCTAACCAGTCCTGAAATGGTTGAATTTTACCAAAAGCCAGGCTTTTCCAAATGGGCAGTGACAGGCTTTATTCTGGCGAATATGGCAACGTGGCCACCCATTATTTTAATGGACAAAAAAACACCCAAGCACGAACGAGAATATGCCGCAGAAAGACAGTTTTTTCAAGAAGTGCTAGGACTGGGGTGTCATTTAACCATTGCCAATAGCTTTGAGCGTTTAGCACACTGGGTCACGGCAAAGGCATTTCCTAAAGAAATGTGGGTCAATAACCCTCGTCAGTTGGGAGCAAAGCTCAATATGGGCGACTGGAAAACCTTTCGCCATGCCCTAGATACCCTTAATCCAGAAGTCACCAAACAAGTTGCCTCTGGTCATCACGCAGCCAAAGCACTGATGATAGAGACCCCTCAAGTCCTAAAAGGGGGCATTCGTGCAGGAAGTATCTTAGCCTACGCCCTTACCTTTGAAGTAGTGGCTCCTTACATCAATAATTTATACTTACCTGTCTTTCTCAGGGGAGCCAACAAGGCATTAGAAAAGATTTCTGGTGGAAAACTCCACTTACCCACCAATGAAGACCGAGCCAAGCATACCACCCCTATGGCAAACCCTAAAGTGCTTAATGTCGTTTCGTCGTCACATGTACCATCACCCCATACCGTTCAAATACTCCCTAAGGCTATACCAACATGGACACCTGCCATGGGCACCTCAACGCTAAGGACTCCTACCTCTTTGCCGATGTCATCATGACACCTCGTATGACCAAGGGCTAACAAAGCTCATAGGTCACACGAAGGGCTTCCATTTCACGGCGAATCGCTGCTTGGAGTGCAAGGGTTTGTGCGGTCGTAAACTGATGTAACGCCTTCATAAATGCAGGGCTTTCTAGCCGATGTCCCCACTGATGATAAAGCTTTTTCGACTCTAAACTATAGCCTGACAACCCTTGCTGTTCTGCAAGCCAATGGGTGAGTTGATACGCAAACATGCTTCTATTTAAAGCACCATAAGGAAGAACCCACAGCCCTTTTCTGTCATGAATAAGCTTTTGGCGTGACCTGTCCATAAGCCCCATCTGACTTAAACCCCAGATAAAAAGTTTGAAGCGAAGACTTTTCGTGTTTTTAATATACCCTGCTTGAAGCCCAAACATGCTCAGCCAAGTTTCAAGCCACTGATGCACCCATTGGCTTTTGCATCGTTGCCACCAGTGCCTCGCTGCTTCAGGATGGACTACCAAAACGGGGTCAGCCGTAGCATGGCAGCGTAAATGTTGTACCACCCAGTCCCAGTTACCATGTTTACATGGCAATAGCCAAGCTTGCACGGTCTCGGCAATGGCTTGGCTTTGCTGTTGTTCCTGCGTAGGATCTTTTCTAAAGCCATCAGGCACAGTGTCAGACACCCGTGGCATATACGAACCACCCATCGCAGCCTTCGTCATACGAGGTGACTCCTGAGAGGGTATCGTATCACCCTCAGCGTGAAGAAAAGCCGTTTCAGCATCAAGAGGATGTTGCGAGTGTGCGACATGAGACTGAACCACAGGTGCAGGAACCCTCTCTAAAAAAGCCTGTTCTGCTTCAGAAGGCACCGTTTCTTTGTGGGGTGTTTCTCCAACACTTGGGGCATGAGCCTCTGAAGCGACAAAGCTATCGCCTTCCTGATGACTGGCATCCACACCGTACCATGAAGGCTCATAAAAAGAAGAAAAAGCATGAGAAGGTTCAGAAAAGTCGTTCATAAAAGAGCCACCACGCATCATGCGTCACCCATAAAGCAACAGAAGGATATAAAAATAGAAAGCGATACATACCATAGGAAAGCGTGCATACGCTATCATCAAAAAAGAAACCGAGAAGATTTAATGCTAAAAAAATAAAAACATTCATAAAAAGAAATTGACCCCTACTTCCCTAAGAAAACACGTTGGGTCTTGTATAATACGGGCTTGCACTTCCCTTTGTGCTTTAGCTACACTGAAAATACTGATACACATGCTTTGTTTGTTCCTCTTTCCATGTGACGCTTTAGGGGGTTATGTACCTGTGATGACTTATAGCACACCTTCTTCCTCATCTCATACCAGCACCCTACCTGCCATGGCATCCTCTCCTCTTGTCCGCAGTATGGCACATCAACCTTATGCTGTCGCTGAAACGGTGTCTCAACTGCGTCAACGTTTGCACCATCATTTGCACCATATGCACCAAGCTCAGGTGGGGGTACTAGGAGATATTGCCTTAGATGAAATGGTGTATGGTGTCACAGAACGAGTGTCTCGTGAGGCTCCTGTGGTACTACTACGCCACGAAAAAACAGATATTTTATTAGGGGGCGGAGGCAATGCCGTGCATAACGTGGCGGCTTTAGGAGTAAAGCACGCCGTGGCATTAGGTGTCATGGGGCAGGACCATTACCAAACCTATATGCTGGAAGCCTTAAGACGTGCCAATGTTGATAGCCGATACATGCTCATAGACCCCACACGTCCCACAACGACCAAAACACGTATTTCAGGCACGGTAAGTTTATCTGTAACCCAACAAATTGTCCGTATTGACCGTGAAAGTCGTGAGCCTATCATGCCTGCCTTACAGGCTCAACTCTTAGAAAATCTTCAAGCACTTTTACCACAGTTAGATGCCCTGATGCTTTCCGACTATGCACTTGGGGTCATTGATACGACATTGATTCCTAAACTATGTGATATGGCACATCAGGCAGGCGTAAGAGTGTTTGTAGACTCTCATAAACCGTTAAACCTGTTCACCCATGCCTATGTCATGACTCCTAACCTCACGGAAGCCGAGGCAAATGTAGGCTATCGTATTAAAACAGAGTCTCAGGTGCTAGAAGCAGGATGGCACATCATTGATACCTGCCACACGAGGTTTTTACTGCTCACCCGCTCTCAAGAGGGCATGTCATTGTTTGACCGTGACACTCGAAACGTCTGGCATATCCCTGTGTTTAATCGTAGTGAGGTCTTTGATGTGACAGGTGCTGGAGACACCGTCATTGCGACGTTTACCGTGGCTTCTGCATCAGGCGCCATTGCCCATGAAGCAGCGATTTTAGGGAATCTTGCAGCAAGCATTGTGGTTAAAAAGTTTGGGGCTGCCACCACAACCCCTCAAGAAATTGCACACGCCCTTGAACAACTTCCTGATGAAGTACTAGAAAGCTGCCTAAAAACAGTGTAGCATCCCACCACAATACGATACTACAAAATAGTATTTTCCTGTTTCCTACTGAATCACTAGACCTCCTTCACACGCCCTTATGCACGCTTCTACTTTTGCACTTGACGTTAGTCACCTTTGGCAAGCCTATCCTCGTAAAAAGGCATTGCATTGGAAATCATGGTTCGGGGGGGTGCCTCAAAAAGAAGCCATGTCTCGCTATGCCCTTGAAGATATCAATTTTCAGCAAGCGACGGGAAGAGTACTCTGCGTACTCGGAGAAAATGGTGCAGGTAAAACCACGCTCATCCGTACACTCACCACACTGATGAAACCCCACCAAGGAGATGCTTGGGTGATGGGGTACCATACTCAAAAACAGGCAGTGCTTGCAAAAACCCACATTGGTGTCGTGTTTCAGCAAAACCATTTCAATCGGTATTTATCTATTTGGGACAATGTTAAACTTCATGCACGTCTCCATGGCTTAACTGACCGTGAAGGTCATAAGCGTATGACTGAACTTTTTGAAGGGTTAGGGATGATTCACCTGAAAGACCGACGACCTGATGCCCTTTCAGGAGGACAACAGCGACGGGTTGCCATGATTCGGGCCTTAGTCCATCGTCCTAAGCTTCTCTTTCTGGATGAACCTTCCACAGGACTTGACCCTCAAGCACGTCGTCAGGTATGGCGTATGATTAAGACACTTCAAGCAGACTATGCCTTGAGCGTTGTACTCACCACTCACTACATGGAGGAGGCTGAAGCCCTTAGTGATGATATGCTTCTATTACACCACGGACGTATCAGGTTTCACGGCACCAAGCAAGCCCTAAAACACTACTATAGCTCCCTTATTCAACCCACCAACCTTACGGAACTCCCTCCAGGAACGATACACTATAGGTGTCAGCTCTCTCGGTGGTTGACCCCTGAAGAAGCACACCAGTTACAAACGCATTTTCCAGCCCATGCTTTATGGATACCTTCTGCTTCAGACATTTCTATGACCTCTCACGTCCCTCATATCGAGTGGTATGTCACGCCTCAAACTTCCCAAGGCTTGCTTGGGTTGTCACACACGGGCAGCACTGCACTTTGGCACGACCCCTTTATTCAAGCACTCGCCACGCATCTTCATGAGGCCTATGACATGACACTTGAGGGGGTATACCCTTATCAATTACCCTTAGAAGCTATCTTAAACGCTATCACCACACACTAAGCAGGCTCTTTTCTATCTCTATGGATACTTTCGCAACGCCACCTAACCCCTTACCCTCTAGCACTTTTTCCACTCACCCGCTTCAGATGTCTGGTATGCACGGGATATGGTACCGTTTTTACTATGGTACTTTACCTATGGCGGATAGAGTATGGCGCTCTGAATGGGGGTCGTTCGGCTTAAAGCTTTTATCATTCTCTGCCCAACCTCTTACATTCTACTGGACGTTTTCTTTAGGGTTACGCCCTTACTTGGAAACCGTTGACGGACAACCCTATTGGGCGTTTCTATTCCCCGCCCTTGTGGCAAATAGCATCTGGAATGAGGCCTTCTCACAGGGTGCTTGGGGCATGTGGCTTGACCGATGGCATCAAGGCTTGGTGAATGAGTACCGTATTAAGCCTATTCATGATGGATGGCTTCTTTTCGGAGATTTACTAGGAGGTAGCTCGATTGCGATTGTAAAAGGGCTTGTAGTATTTACCGCACTGCTTTTCATTTCTCACTCTCCTTGGTTAGGGTGGAAAAGCTTGTTAGGCTGGTTAGGATTTATGGTACCAGGAGCGTTACTGTTTAATACGCTTGGTACCATCTCGGGGTTATTCGCACCCAAACCTGATTATTTAAGCCGTTTACTCACGCTTGTCATTACCCCCCTACTGTACTTAGGTGGCTTATTTTTCCCCGTGGAAAATTATCCCAACGCACTAGGGAAGCTCTTTCAGTGGCTTCCTTCCACTTGGCTATTTGCACACCTACGCCAAGGATATCAAGCCAGTACAACCCATCCAAGCATCACCGCTTGGGAGTACGCTTTGCCGTGGCTCATTGTAGGGCTACTTTGGCTATGGAGTATCCGACTCTATCAAAAAAGCTGTAGCCAGTCATAGGCTTTGGCATCGTAACCGTTACCACATCAACGTATGAGGGCTGTGCCAAGGAGAACTCTGACGTGTGGAAGCATTCGAGTCTGCGACAAATAGCAATGCGTCAGAGGAGGGTGTCGCTGTGCCTTGTACCATCGGGATACTTTCTTGATGCGTACTGATGTGATACTGAGACACATGGCGGTATAACGTGGTAAAGGTTTGGGGCTGTAGAAACTGTTGTTCATCCTCCTGAGAAACACCCACTTGAGGAATCAGCAGACCATGAGGTTTTTGTTCTGCATACCGTGAAGGTGTGTGGTCTACATGAAACATACTGGTATCACTCACAAACGCCTGTTGCGTATAGGCAACACTCGCATGAGTTCCCGTCTCTAAGGCACTATTTTCCATAGTTTGACATGGCGAAGCAACGTACTGGGCCTGTGATTGTGATGAGACATTTAACGTTGCTTGCAATAAAGCCCAAGTGGTTGCAGAAGTAGCAACCGTCATGAGATTGACATCAGGCTCCAGCCCTTTTGTGAAAGAACTTTTATCATTCCCATCAATAGCCATCATAGGCAGAACAGACATACGAGACACTGTAGGGGCTTGCGTTGCAGTCACGGGTATTTCTGGTGCAAGCATGATGTCTCTTAACTGCTCAGAATGATACATCGGTGTCACTCGGAGTGTATGGCTTAACGAGATCGTCTCCCCTTGAGGGTCATGCACTTCCACCAAAAGCGTATGGGTTGCTTGGTTGGCATGCTGAATGCGTGTACCATCTTTTACGGTGAGTACGGCAGTGGTAGGATGGAGTGCAAAGCGTCCATTGGCATCATCTAATAGCGTATAACGTAAGCGTGAAGCATCCTCAAACCCAACGGGATGCAATACCCCTACACGAGTTCCCACTTTGGCATATTCAGAAACCAAACCACTCCCCGTGAGTTTTAAATAGTAGTGTTTTTCATCAAGTACATGAAACAACATCCCATCTTTCGGAGATGCTAAAGAGAGTACCTTCCCCGCAACTGATTGCGTG
>JBJTUH010000101.1:0-6273 GCA_046080605.1 Vampirovibrionales bacterium | reverse complement strand
GCCTCGGTACAGTGGCATTTCGGGCAATTCATGGCTCTATTATAACATAACTATGTTGAGGCACCAACGCCTTAGTCTTTAGTATCAGCCCCACACAGGCTCTCTCCAATCATAAGAGGTAGCCTTCAATGCACCTAGGCTACCAAGACGTTTTACAACGATCTTGGCAGCCAAGGAAAGCGAATATCATTTACAGCAAGCAAGCACACTGGGCTTGGAGACTTTCGCACTGCTCTTGTAAGGTTGCAAGCTGTGAGCGTTTTTCCTCAAGCACCTGAGGGGTTGCCTTGGCTAAAAAGCCCTCGTTATTCAACAGCTTTTCCAGTTGCTCTTTTTGAGCGGTAGCTGTTGCCAGTTTTTTCTCAAGACGTTGACGCTCGGCAGCCGTATCAATAATACCTGTCATGGGGATATACACCTGCAAGTAAGCCCCTACGGTATTCATACCTGTGGCTTTGTCCGTAGGTTGATAATTTTCTGTAATGCAACATTCAAACTGAGAGAGCTTCACGAAATGTTTAAAGAAAGGTTCGCACTGGGTGAGTAATGCCGTCAGTTGTGATGGCGCATCAGGGGCAATCACGAGTGTTACAGCGGTTTCAGTGGCGTGGGGTACCTGATAACTCTGGCGAATATTACGAATGGCACGCACACACTCAAACATCAGGGGAAGTAACCCTTCCAAAGACTCTTGCCGCCAAGCGGGTTGACTTTGAGGATAAAAGGCAACCGACACACTCGGTACCGCCATACGGAATGCCTGTGGGAGTTGTTGCCATAAAAACTCACTTAAATGGGGCATCAGCGGATGCAACAACCGTAATGAACCTTCCAGCACCGTTAAAAGCACTCGGCGCGACTGCTGGGCAGCCTCGGGCGTTTGTCCTTTTAACAGCCATTTTAAGGCTTCCACGTACCAATCGCATACATCATTCCATAAGAAACTTTCCAACACCTGAGCCACTTCGGCAAAGTGCCATGTTGCCAGTAAACGGTTCGCTTCTGCAACGGTATGTTCATACTTGGAGAGAATCCACTGGTCAATCGCATGCAAATGCTCTAAGGTATCGTCAGAGGTTAAAGGCGTTAAAGAGGAGGTAAGTTCCTCGGGGCAGTTCATTAAGGTGAAACGTGTGAGGTTCACAAGTTTGTTGACGAAGAATCGTCCTTGCTCAAGTTTATCTTTATTGAGCTTAATGTCTTGTCCGCCATACGTGACCATACTCAGTAGCCCAAAACGGAAGCCATCACACCCGAGGGCATCAATGGTTTCTACGGGGTCCACCGTATTGCCCTTAGACTTACTCATTTTCTGCCCTTTTTCATCCCGAATAAGCCCATGAATATAGACGGTTTCAAAGGGGGTTTTCGCCTCAGTGAGTCCCATCGCCATCATGACCATACGCGCCACCCAGAAGAAAATAATATCAAATCCTGTCACAAGATTGGTTGTGGGGTAAAATTGGCGTAAGTCTTTCTCACTTTGTGCGGTAGGGGTTTCCCATCCCCAGCCAAAAGTGGCAAAAGGCCATAACCCCGAGGAAAACCACGTATCCAGCACATCAGGGTCAGGCTTCCAAAGCTCAGAAGGCTCAGGGGCTTGTTCGCCCACATACACTTCCCCTGTTTCCTGATGATGCCATGCAGGAATGGCATGTCCCCACCATAATTGGCGAGAAATACACCAATCTTGAATGTTCGTCATCCAGCGTAAATACTCTTTACTCCAGCGTTCAGGCACAAAAGCTAAATGCCCTTCGTCATAGTGACTTAATGCTTTTTCTGCAAGAGGCTTGGTACTGACAAACCATTGTTTGGAAAGCAAAGGCTCTACCACTTCGCCTGTGCGTTGCGAACGTCCTACCCGATGGGCATGCTCTTGTTTACCTTGCAAGAACCCTTGAGCCTCAAGTGCTTCTTCGGTACGACGACGTGCCTCCCAACGGTCAAGCCCGTGGAACGCTTCGGGAATACCCTCTAACGCAAGCAACTCAGCCTTGTCATTAAAAATGCGTAAGGGAGTAAGCCCATGACGCTCTCCTACTTCAAAATCATTAGGGTCATGTGCAGGCGTAATTTTTAACGCTCCTGTGCCAAAGTCTTTTTCAACGTAGGTATCGGCGATAACGGGAATGGTTCGTCCTGTAAGAGGTAATACCACCTGTTGCCCTATCCAAGCAGCATAACGCTCATCGTCAGGGTGTACGGCAACCGCCACATCACCATATAACGTTTCAGGGCGTGTGGTTGCCACAGTAATGCTACCTTCACCTGAAACAAGCGGATACGCAATATGCCATAAAAAGCCTTGCTCGTCGGCATATTCCGTTTCAATGTCTGAAATCGCCGACTGTGACACAGGGTCCCAGTTGACAATTTTTTCCCCACGGTAAATCAAGCCTTGCGCATAAAGCTGAATAAACGCTTTACGTACGGCTTGCTGAAGCTCGGGCTGTAGCGTAAAACGAGTACGGCTCCAATCCACCGAAACCCCTAAACGCTTGAGTTGTCCCAGAATGTCGCCTTGACGTGCATGTACCCACTCCCAGACGAGTTTAAGGAAAGTCTCACGCCCCAAAGCGTAGCGTGTCGTATCGGCAGGATAGCCCTCAATCAGTCCTTCTCGGAGACGTTTTTCAACAATGCTTTGAGTCGCAATCCCCGCATGGTCTGTCCCAGGAAGCCATACCGTTGGCACCCCCAGCATACGATGGTAGCGGGTCATCACATCTTGAATGGTATTATCCAAAGCATGCCCCATGTGAAGGGTTCCTGTCACGTTTGGCGGAGGAATGACCATGGAAAATGCCTCGGGGAGCGGCTCTCCTGAAGGACGATGCGTAGGACGATGGGGTAATGCGGCTTGTAATGCCACTTGCACTTCAGGTGTAAAAAGCTGATGTTGCTCCCACCATGTATAAATCTGGCGAACCGTGGTTTCATCAAAGGTATCTTGCCATACAGGAGAGGCAAGCTCTAAGTGTTGTGCCACAGGTGTCAGGGGAGCGGTCATAAACATCATGCTTCAAAAAACCTTCATTCAACATTACAGTCAAGTTCATAACATGTCAGAACACAGCACCATCGTGCCAGCCTATGTGCTATCGGCAATCAATGGTTTCAGAGCGTTCGGGTCCAATACTTACCAAGACAATAGGAGTTTTTAGCAGGTCTTGCAGGCGTGCAACATACCGTTGTGCCGCTTCAGGCAGCTCTTCTAATGAGGTTTCTTTGCCTGTAATGGGGGTATCCCAACCTGCCATGGTTTCATACACTGGCTTTAAGCGGGCTAATTGCTTGAGGGAACTCGGGAAGGTATGAAAACGCTCGCCCGTTTCAATGTCTTCATAGGCAACGGCAATAGAGAGGGTTTGAATCCCCGTAAGTACATCGAGTTTTGTGAGACACACTCCTGTGAGTCCATTCACCTGTACACTAAAGCGTCCCATCACGGCATCAAACCAACCGCAACGGCGTTGTCTACCTGTGGTGGTTCCAAACTCATGCCCCACCGTTACCATGTGCTGCCCATCCGCATCAAACAATTCTGTAGGAAAAGGACCTTCTCCAACACGGGTGGTATAGGCTTTCATCACGCCATACACATGCTGAATTTTACTTGGACCAATCCCTGAGCCTGTACACAAACCGCCTGAGGTGGCATTCGAACTCGTCACAAACGGGTAAGTGCCATAGTCAATATCAAGCAGGGTGCCTTGTGCCCCTTCAAAGACGACATGCTTGCCTGCATCCACCGCATCGTTCAATAAACTCACGGTTTCACAGACGTAAGGTGCAAACCAATCACGCCACTGTTGACATGCGGCAAACAGACTTTCAACCGTATGTTTCACCCCATGCTGCCCTTCCAAATGGGCTAACAGTACTTGCTTTTGTGCCAAAATATCCGCCAAGCGGTCTTTCAAGTCGTCATCTTGTTCAAACAAATCCACCATACGCAAGCCGTAGCGTCCGACCTTGTCCATATAGGTAGGACCAATGCCTCTGCCTGTGGTACCAATTTTCTTTTCACCACTACACGCCTCAGCGTACTGATCCGCCGTCACATGAAAAGGTAAGGTCAAGTGAGCACGGTCACTGATGCGTAAATGATTTAACTGAATCCCCTGTTGTAAAAGGTTATCAAGCTCTTTTTTGAGCATCTCAGGATGAATCACAACCCCAGAGCCAATGACACAAAGGGTCTCAGGATACAAAATACCCGAGGGTACAAGGTGAAACTTATAGACCGTCCCATGATGTTTCACGGTATGCCCTGCATTACAGCCCCCTTGGCAACGCACCACAACTTCTGCCGTTTCAGCAAACAGATCTGTCACCTTGGCTTTTCCTTCATCTCCCCATTGGGCACCTACCACCATTGTGGTGTGAAAAGCACTCGGAGAAGACATCAGGTGTATAGGGTCGCAAGCGGCAACCGAGGAAGAGGCAGTACTAAAGCTCATAACAGAATAGTTCACTTATGCTAAAAAAGCGGGCAAAAAGAAAGCGGGCTAAACTCATCGTGTCAGTGGAAAGAACTTAGAGGTTCTTTGATGAAGAGATTTCCCAAACTTTTCTAGTATACCATTAACATGTGTTTTACGACTTAGTATTTTGCCCTCCCTGCGTCACACCCTAGAAAGTACCCTCACCAGTGCTACAATGCTTCAAAAACCGTGGCGTGCTTTATGGGATACGTCACAGTTTTAGAGGGCAGTACATCAAAGAAGGAAGGACTGTGACGGTCACACTCCGTTAGAGGGTGTTTAGCTTAAACACCTGATAGACATCTTCCTCAAAGGCAGGATGAATGCCCTGGTACTGTGGCAAGGGGAAAGTATGAAGGCTGAAGCCAGAAGAAGCGTGGCACTGAGCCAGAACTTCAGCCACAACTCGGTACGCCTCTCTGAAGGGAACGTGTTTATTCACCAAATATTCTGCTAACCACGTGGCTTGCAAGGCATCACGCCCTTGAAGCATCACGGTATGCACTCGTGCTTCATTCACCTCAAGCCCCTCTAAACAGGTTTGCATGGCTTGCACACATAAGCTTGCGGTGTCTAGGGCATCAAACAAGCCTTCTTTATCTTCCTGCATATCCTTATTATACGCCAAGGGAAGGGCTTTCATCACGGTCAACATCCCCATCAGACTTCCAAACACACGCCCTGTTTTGCCTCGTACCAGTTCGGGAAGGTCAGGGTTTTTCTTATGGGGCATCATACTTGACCCTGTACACACAGACACGGGAAGAGACACAAACTGAAACTCTTGGCTACTCCACAGAATAAGCTCTTCAGCCAGTCGGCTAAGATGCACCATCAAAATACTCAAGGCGCTTAGGACTTCTAGAACAAAATCACGACTAGCAACCGCATCCAGTGTGTTCTCCATGATGCCACTCATCCCCAGTGTGTTCGCCACAAAGGTTCTATCAAGTGGCAAGCTTGAACCCGCCATGGCACCTGCACCCAAGGGTGAAACATTCAAACGCTTCAGTGCATCTTGCACCCTACCGTGGTCTCTCTGTGCCATGGCATGGTACGCCATCACATGGTCAGCAAATATGACAGGCATGGCTTGTTGCAAATGGGTATAGCCAGGCATCCATAACGTTGGATACCGAGCAGCCAGTGAAGTCAAACTTAACTGATAACTTTCTATCAGCACACAAAGATGTTGTAAGGTCTCACGCAGGTAAAGGCGCATGGCAAGACTTACTTGGTCATTACGGCTTCTACCTGTATGTAGCTTTTTAGCCACCTCTCCCACAAGGTCTCCTAAACGGCCCTCAATGAAGCTATGCACGTCTTCATACCCCGTATGCTCTAGGGCAAGTGTTCCTGAGTCATGCTGTTGTTGTAGCATCTTCAACCCCTCTTGAAGCTGAAGTGTTTCTTCAGACGTGAGCAACCCAACATGTGCCAGCATGGCAACATGTGCCATGCTCCCCTGAATATCAGCACGCAATAACCGTTGGTCATACCCTATAGAAGTATTGAGTGCTTGAAGCAACGCACTACTTCCTAAGGTCTGCATAGAGGGTTTATACCATAGGGCAGTGGCACTAAACATGACACACCTCCTTGGTGTGTGCTTGAGCAAGGTGCTGCATCTTCAAAGCACGAACTTTTAAGGGTAATCCTGTTAAAGTAATAAACCCATGGGAGTCCCCATGATGATACAGGCTCCCCGTGGTAAAGCTAGAGAGTGCTTCTTCGTATAAACTATACGGAGAAACCACGCCTGCAGGTAAAATATTTCCCTTAT
>JBJTUH010000100.1:0-49924 GCA_046080605.1 Vampirovibrionales bacterium | reverse complement strand
TCTAGAATATTTTGAGTAAAGGTTGCCTGAGAGCGTTCTGTATCAGTGTCTTCAATGCGGCAAATAAAGGTTCCTTGATGTTTTAACGCAAACAAGTAATTATATAAGGCAGTGCGAGCCGTCCCTAAGTGCATAAACCCTGTGGGGCTGGGGGCGATACGGACTCTTACAGGGGAAGATAGACTTGAAGAAGGAGAGAATGAGGAAAGCATCATGTATCAGAAATCTGGATAGGGGTGACGGACCGCTGAAACGCTTTTTAATGGAGCGGAAATGGGATACTTTAGGGTGCAATCCAGTGATGTACAGGGTATACAACACGTTAAAGTGAACACCAGTTTCTTTTTAAACAGCGGGTATTGCTCTCAGTATAACATACACACTTCATGAAGGCGTCATGTAGCTCTAGGGGGTTGGGACAACGTCCACCCATACCTTAATCACGCCTTGTTGAAGCATTCCGAGGGTTTTTGCCACTGCTTTTGACACATCCACAATACGGGTATGATGAAAAGGTCCCCTGTCAGTGACTTGGGCTAAACAGCTTTTCCCTGTGTGTGTATTCGTGACACGCACCCATGTTCCAAAAGGTAAAGAACGATGAGCCACTGTAAGGGCTTGAGGGTTGTAACGTTGACCTGAAGCCATGGGGTGTCCTCGAAATTGGTCATTATAGTATGAAGCCAGTCCTGTATTGGTTTTATTTGGTTGGGTCTTCAGTTTGACCATGGAAGACCGTGTTTGATTCGGAGGTCCTTTCGGCGAAGGGGAAACTTGTATGACTTTGGCTGTTGGGTTTGGAGGTGCTAGCCCCAAACTTTGGAGGAGTTGTGTTTCCCACCTTTGAGCAAGAGCCTGTTGGGCATGGAGTGTGTTGTTTGATGACGGAGTGTCTTTAAGTTGAATATCATAAGGACTGACGGCCCAAAGACGTTGAAGGTCGGAAGGTGTGGCAGCCGTGATGTTTGAAGTGACCAGTACCATCCCTTGTGTTGTGGGATGATCTAATGGTGTCTCTTGAGTCGTGCTATCCAAATGGAACGTCATGGTGTCATGATGCACTGTAAGCCTAAAAGCTTCATGTGTGCTTGGGTGCTTCGTGGAGACTGTAAGCTTGTTTTGAATAGTATCAGAGTCATGAAGGACTTGCGTTAGTACTTTACCACTTAGGTATGCACGACAAAAAGCATGCAAAAGTTTAACACGGGCTGTGTTTTCCTGAGGGTTCGTGCCAAGTGCCTCATAAAAACGTACCACTTCCTGATGGTTTACGATGAGGGCAACACTGGGGCGCGTTGCGTCGTAAGAGGGAAAAATACCAATCGTGGTTTGCGGTTTTGGGAGTTGGGGGGTGGCAATCGTCCATTCCATAAACCGAGGGGTTTTATGGGGTGGAGCGACATCACAAGCATGCTCTTCTTTGGGGGAGTGAGGGATAGAAGAGGCTATAAGGTGAGTGGATTGTTGTGACAAAGCCGTGGGCGCTTGGGGTGTAATGGCGTTTGAAAGAAGGGGTGTTGTGGTGTTTCGTAACACGACAAGCGTGAGACATAAAACGATGACACCACAAAAACGCCTTAGCCTAGAACATGCTAAGAGGTTGGTAAACCAAAGGGGATATAAGATCCTAGACATCGTAAAGCGACGCATTTTGAGGATCTCCTTTTTAACACTCACAAATCACGCATCCGTTTTAGTGAGCCTTATGACACTTCATGGAAGTGAAGAAAGACTATAAAAAAGAGGGTAATTCTAAAGGGTGACTTTCTCAGGAGGGAATCGCAAAAAACCTTAACATTTAATAGATGCCACGTGGTAGTCTGCAAAGTAGTAACAGACGGACATGTATTAACCTGTTTACACTGTAAAAGTGTAACGCTACAGCTTTATCTTGATACTTCACACTCACTGGATCCTTCATAAAGCTGTAACGCAAGGTAACTTGCACTGCGTTATGTATAGCCAAAAGATACTAAAAAAGCAACCCTTTTTGATAAATGTCCTGTAAGCAAGGGAGAATCCTTCAAGCATCAAGGTCTTCATGACAGGGGATTTTCATGAGGTAGGTGAGAGGTATTCCTCTTAGCGTTGGGCGGCATAGCCTGTCATTTCAAGATAGGCATGACCTTTAATAGGTGTATGATTCCGAGTGCCTAAGACTTGGCATGCACCCTCCCAGTAGACAGGTGTTTGAATCAGGTGGGTGACTATTTCTTGGTTCATAAGGTGTGCTTTGACGTTCAGGAATAACTTTTCTTGAGGCCATTGAATCTGCCACTCAATAGGGTAAACCCCTCCACTTTTAGGAGAGTGCCAATAGGTTTTTGGGGTTAAAAATACGTCTTTACCAATGCGTCCTACCCGTTTGGTACCATCTGAAAGAATGAGGGCTGCTTGAGAATAGGGTTCAATGGAAGAGGGGGAAGAGGGGCTTGGGGCTTTACGAAGTTGGTAGAGCATGAGTGAAAAGCGTTGATGGTGTGGTGTGGCTGGAACTTGAATCGCAAACCAATCCCATCCTTTTAGGGTGGGGTATTGGTATTGTTGCATGATTTCATGATCAAACCAAGAAAGACCCTCCACGGGATAGGTGACGCGCTTCCCTTGTTCTAAGAGAGTCAGCGTCCCTGTGGTGGTGATATGGGGGATGCTATAGTATAAAGACCCGCATCCTTGGCACTGTGTTTTTTGGCTGTACCCTGAAGCATCGCCTTGAAGGGTGGGCGGTTGTTGTAATTGTAATGAAAGATTAAGCACGGGTAAAGGGGCGTGCTGAGGGTCGCCTGTACTCAGGTGCCATAGGGTTGGTGTTTTTTGAGAGAGCGTCCAAGCACGATGCCACAGTTGAAGGGTCGTTTGAGAAGCACCTGCCTCTTGGGTACCCGCCCGTGAGACTTGCTCAAAAAACTGAAAGCCACCTTGAGAGGCGTGTGTGTGGCGGTGGTTGCTTGGGAGTGTACTCACGGCAAAATGTGCCGTATAGACAGGGCTAACATACCAGGGCGTATTTTGTAACAGCGATTGAAACCAAGAGGTGTGATTAGGATGGCTTTTGAAAAAAGTCAGCTCGTAGCCGAACTGGCGACGAGGTTCTTTTGTGGAGGTTCCTTTTGGAGGGCGTATCCATAAATGCCCTGTGGTGTACCACCATTCTGTACTGTAATTAGGGTGTAGTCCGTGGTCTTTTGGAAAATGCCATGAGTAGCCTGTGGCAACGCGTGGTATTTGAGGGTTTTGAGCAAAAACGTGAAGGGAGGGGCTTATAAGCGTTACAATGACCATGAAAAAAGTAACAACCCAAACAAGCCGATGATGAAATAAAAGGCTAAAGAGTGCGTGTGTTTTAAGAAGGTTGTGCATGAGCGTATGAGCCTGATGGACTATCCATGAATGCGATTAAGTGTACCCTCTAAATCTCCTAGCACACTTTCTGGGGCAACACATACAACTTCCCACCCAGCATGATGCAATAGAGGTGCAAGCTCTTCATAGGGCATGGGTTCGGTGTGAGATGCTTGAGAGTGTGTTGAGACTTTCACCATGACTAAATGTGTGGGTGTGTGGAGCGGAGGTTTTAGGAGAATGATACGTTTAAGGGAAGGACTCCAGAAATGAACCTGTACCGAGACGTTATGAGGTGTTTGAATAAATCCCCCTCTTACCCAGCGTTGAATGCCTGAGGTATGAGAAGTATGTGACATACTGTAATCATGGGATTGGGAAGGTTGCCATTGTAACAATCCTTTCCATAATAGGCGTTCGATGGCTTGCTGATTCATAGGGTGATAGATTCTAGCAGGATCGCATTTTATGAGGGTGAATGTTAAGAAATATCACGGAAAGTAAGTGTCACGATAAGCCGAGTTCTGTCATATAACATAATAAAATGTAACAAGGTATTATGATGTTACAACCATAAGTTACGGGAGAACGATCTGTCTAGGTATGAATTTACACCCATACTCAAGCGGTTTGGTGGCAGAGGAGAGACCCTCCTATGTGGACATCCATGGTTTGTGTGTTACAAAGTAACAGGGTATCCCTGCGACTGTAACACGAACCCTACCACACACCTTGCTTCACGTTGGGGTTTACCTAGCCAAAGCCTCTCGGCTTTGCTGGTGAGCTCTTACCTCACCGTTGCATCCTTACCTGTATTTAAAAGATGGATGCCATCCTTTAAACCATCGGTGGTTTTCATTTCTGTGGCACTTTCCTCACGGTTACCCGCACAGGACGTTATCCTGCACGCTGTCCTAAGAAGCTCGGACTTTCCTCATACCCGTTAAGCTGAGAGGACTCCTCTTAAAGGGTACGCCGTTCTCTGTGGCACTTACCTTCTCGTGAGTTTCCTTAGTATACCATTAAGCCATATAAAACCCTACAAAAAGCCCTTCTTGGAGAGGTCGGCTGACCGATTCAAGAAGGGTGTGTGTGCGAATTAAAGTATAAACTTTGTAGGGAAAGGGCTTTAGCCCTTATGCCATAAACTTTTTAGTGCCACTTTGGTGTTGGCGTAAAGTACTTACTTTATGGGCAAGAAGACCAAACTTTGCTTCAGTACCTAAATAAGGACGAGCGAGCATATTGCTAAATGCCATAGCGTTCATGGTTTGCTCAAGGACTTCAGGGGTTGCAGTTTGTGCGACAGGGGCTTCTTTTACTGCTTCACCGTACTGATAGGCAAGATACTTTTCCAAGTCACCATACTGGTCTTTGAAAGGGGAGCGTTCTTGTTTTTTGCCTTGTGAAGTCATTGCAACCATCGTGAATTCTTCTCTGCTTAGGGAAACTTGGGGTTATCACTCTCTCTTGGATGATTTAATAAAACCATGAGGTGTTTAACGATTGCCCCCACGGCACATGAGGATGCTTTTTTGTTACAATTAGTTACAAAGAGTGGGGAATAAAATAGGGTTTGCGGGAAAGTGCTGCTCTCTCTTAAAAAGTATTTTATTCGTCGGGTATGCTAGAGCATCCTCCTGCGTTTGCTTCAATGCAAGGGAATGCGCTGTTAGATCGTTATGAGATTAACCATAAAGCACTATCCAATATTAAGATAGGTGCTACTGGGAATGCTCCTGATTATAATGACCATACCCCCAACCAGTTTGGGCATGATATGTCTATGGCTTCTTTGGCAATACATAGTGGTTTGGATATTGCCATAGCACGCTTAGGTGCTTTAGCCCATGAATTCCCTGGCAATGCTCCTCGGCAAAGTGCGGTAGATGTAAAAGCAAGTCTTGTTGCGATACAGTTTGCAACTGACGTTAAAAATGGTAAAATCCCTGTGGAGCAATGGGGAGATGAATGGCGAAAAAGGTTTGGTCAGCCATTTTTAAACCAAGCTAACCTTTTGGATAAAACAACGGTGGAAGCCTTTAGGGGTATTAAAAAGCTTTTTCCACCTTAAAAATATTGGATTGTGGAAATAGTTTTGAGGTATAGTTTAGGGGTATAAAAACCTCTGATACTCTTTATTTCTTGCAAAGTTAATAAAAAAGTAGCGGACTTTTTACCAGAATTAAACATGTCTGATACTTTTTATATATCAAGAAACACTCTTTGGTACATGATTTCTCCTCAGCTTTTTTTTCAAAAAATAGGGTCTCTTCTGACTAAAGGATATTTCTTTATTAGACCATTATACCATTTTCTAGGATGGTTTTGTTGTATTCTTCTTGTGATGTATGATTCCCCTCGTTCTTTTCTAACCCTGTGGTTGTGGCGTTATGTAGGTAATTTCTGGTATTGTTTTAGGGGTGTACTTCAGTGGGAGCAGCTGTATTATGGATTTATTTTAAAAGTATGTACTTATTATTATGGCGAAATAACGCATTGGTATCAAAGACTCACACAAGCTATTCAGACACGTGATACGAAAAAGGCTTTGCTGTGTATTGGGCAAGCGATGCTTATCTATCTTCTACTGCCCAATTTATCAAACTATCTTCGTTTACCGTATTACATTGTGTTTTTCACTTGTCAGCTTCTACTTTTTCTTGGAAATGGTACTGTTTTTTATATCTTTTGTATTAAAGCAGCACAATGGATGATTTTACCTACATGTTTGCAATTCGTAGGGCTGATAAGAATGATACCTGTGGTTATAATGATGTACGGGCTTTTTGAACTTTCTCATGTAACGCTAATACAATCCGTCATAAAACCTATAAAGCCTATCATAAAACCATTGATTGAATGGATAGTACAATTTTCTCAATGTTATCAGCTTGTATTAGGTACATTTTATGAAAACAACCAAGTTTTTTGTAAGATAAATGCAGTTTACATACAGCGTTTTTTCCTGAAGCAGCCTTTGTTAGGTGTAAACTTACCTGTGATTTTTTATTTGGCTCCTTTGTGGGAATGGCTATGCCTTTATATGGTCATTCTGTTATGGCCCAAGCCTAAAAATACTTACTGGAGAGGTCTTTGGAAAGCCTTAATATGGCCTATTACGCTTCGTCAATTGGTTATGGTACTTGCGATACACTTTCCTGCTTATTGGATCTATCAGGTGAATGGGAATCCTTTTATCGATGCGTTACCTCCTATCTGGACGACTGTATCGATGGGGATAGATGCTCTACTTCTTCTATGGTGTGCCTATTGTATAAGTAAAGTGTCTATCCAACGTATTAGCACAGTGTATGTGGGTATGTTAGTGTACCAATGCGTATTGCTTATGCTGGACTCATACAATGCGTCTTCCGTCTTCACGGTAGGCTCCTCTGGGTCAGGTTATGGTGGATACGTGTTTGGAACACAGCATTATCTCACCCAGCTACTGAGCTTACCTTATATCAGCGATTATAGGTTTAGTTGGCATACCTTTGTACTGTTGTTTGTGGCTCTGGCAAGCACCTACTGGTTTTCCTCAAGGCGGAAGTATCTCTCATTGCCAGAGCATTAAACCTGCTTATAAAAAGTGGCGGAAGTGACAGGAGTCGAACCTGCAACCCTTTCGGGCGACCGCTTTCGAGACGGCTTCCTCACCATTCGGATCACTTCCAAACCATTTGATAGGGTAGCTTTAAGTAATAAACTACTACACTGTATTCTAAGCCAAGGGTGATAGGTTTTACAACCCACGGATTTTTCATCTGCTTCTTTTGAGTGTGTGATGAAAGGTTCAGAGTGCCAAACTATCTCATGTGTTCAGTGGAGTTTTTTCTGGTTGTTCTGCATGTTAAGCCAAAATAGTACCATACTTTAACTTAAGTAGCCTTAAAAGATAGACATTGAGGATACGTGCAAGATGCGATGGCTGAGCGAGCTTTATTGAGCGATATCCTGCACCTGATGATATGTCCACAATGACGATGCACTGTTGAGTTTAATGGTAATAAAGGGTAAGGAATACACCACATGATGATGCAACTTGAAGATCTTTTACTTGAAATGATTGAGCGTAAAGCCTCAGATTTGCATCTTTCGGCAGGACAACCACCAAACTATCGTGTAGATGGGGAGCTTACACGCTCAAATCATGCACCCTTTGGTCGTGATGACCTTGCAACGCTTATGTTTTCAGTGTTAAACAATGACCAGCGTCGCCACTTAGAGCAAGTATGGGAACTTGACTTCTCGTTTGGGATTAGCAACGGAACCCGATTCCGTGCAAACTACTACAAACAGAAGTCTTCTTATGCCGCAGCATTTCGTATTATTAATAGTAATATTCCTCCAATGCAGCAGCTTGGTTTGCCCGATATTGTGCTGGATTTAGCAGAGCGTCCTAGAGGACTTATTTTGGTTACAGGTCCTACAGGTTCTGGTAAATCTTCCACCCTTGCCTCGATGATTGACTATCTTAATTTGAATCATGCACTCCATATTTTAACCATTGAAGACCCTGTTGAGTTTGTGCATCGTTCTAAGAAAAGCCTCATTCACCAGCGTGAGCTTTCTCATGACACTCGTAGCTTTGAGAATGCACTAAAGTCTGCTTTACGGGAAGACCCTGATGTGATTCTTTTGGGTGAGATGCGTGACTTAGAAACGATTCGTCTTGCCATTACTGCGGCGGAAACAGGTCACTTGGTGATGGGAACCTTGCATACTTCAAATGCTTCTCAAACGGTCGACCGTATTGTGGATGTTTTCCCAGGGGAACAACAAAAACAGATTAGAACGCAGCTCTCTAACTCGTTAGTTGGGGTCATGAGTCAAACATTATTGCCTAAAGTTGACCCTGTCACCAAAGAGAAAAAAGGTCGGTGTTGTGCGGCTGAAGTATTAGTGAATACACCTGCTATTGCGAACTTGATTCGAGAATCTAAAACCGCACAGATTTATTCCGCTATTCAAACGGGTGCTGCCTTTGGGATGCAAACTTTAGAGCATAGTTTAAAGGCTTTGTATGTTAAAAGCCAAATTACACTAGAAGATGCCATGAGTGCAACCAGTCGACCTGAAGAGTTTAAGCGTCTCATTAGTGAGGGGCAAAGTGCTGGGAATAAAGCAACTCTGTTTGGTTAAGAACCCATCCTTTAAGAAGGGAAAACACTTTGCTTTCCCTTCTTAACTTAATACGGTCTTATCGCTCTTTACACAGGAAACTCACCGTGAGCCGTTAGTGTTAAGTTGCGTTCATGAGCCAAGTGCCAAGCACGCTGTTGTTCAAGGCTATAGGGACGTGTTGCATAGACATCCTCAAATAAAGACTCAGGAACGGGTAATGAAACCTTGCTTGCCTGTCTTGCTGCTTGCTGAACGGCTTGACGGGTTGTCTCCCATAGTGCTTTATCTTGCTCTTCCTTCCAGAGACCTTGCGATATCAGAGACTTAGAGGTTTGTTCTATTGGGTCATTGTCTGTCCAGAAGGTGTAATCAGACTCTTTTCGGTAGCGACTAGGGTCGTCACTACTTGTGTGAGGTCCTCTACGATAGGTGAGATACTCCACAAGAATGGGTCCTCCACCTTGACGAATATATTCAGTGGCTACTTTGGTGGAGGCATAAACTGCGTGAAGATCATTGCCATTGACTTGTAGGGCAGGAATGCCGTACGCCACACCTTTTTGCATGACGGTTGCCCCGCCTATCTGTTGCTCTACAGGTAATGAAATGGCATACTGATTGTTGATACATCCTATTAGTACAGGAGCTTGGTAGACACTGGCAAATGTCATACCTGAGTGGAAATCGTTCGCTGAAGTGGCACCATCCCCTAAAAAGGTCCCTACAATTTCTTTCTCTGAGGCTGGGCTTTCTTTCTGTTTCAGTGCAAGTGCCATTGCGGCACCCACGCCATGAGCAACTTGCGTCCCAATCACGCTAGAATAACTCACAAACCGATGTTTTCTTGAGCTGTAATGGTTTGGCATTTGCCGTCCACCGCCAATATCTTCGGAGGAGCCAAATAGGTTTGCAAAGAGCCGTTCAAAGGTTTCCCCACGTTGAATAAGCATGCCTTGGTTCCGATAGTAAGGATATAGCCAGTCAGTAGAAAGAAAGCCCGCACTAATACCAATATGAGTGGCTTCTTCTCCTAGAGAAGGGACGCTAAAGCTGATTCTGCCTGAGCGTTGTAGCTTTGTAGCTTGTTCATCAAAGCAGCGTAATGCCACCATGTGCTTATAACACGCAATCTCAAGCGTACTGGGTAAAACGGTGGTTTGAATCGTTTTACTGAGCGTTTCTTGTATGCTTAGCAGCCCTTCTACGCTGTTGACCCGAACATGCTCTGAAGCGAGAGACGCATGTTGGGAAAGGTTTGAAGTGGAAAAATCGGAAGAATATAAAGAGGTTGCAGAAACGGTCATGACAAAAGCAATCATCCTTTTGAGCTGAGGGTTAGAGAGGTCTTGAATCGCTTCACTATCATAACACTGACCCACCATGCTTTAAAGTCATGCCATGGTGAATTTCAGCGTAAAAAGAGGGTGCCTGTAACAATTCTTCTTTTTGATTGTTTTTATTTTATTGAGTATTGTTTTTATTATCAAATAATGAATAAGTGTTCTTGGTCTGCAGCCTCTACTCAAAAGAGGCTGTTGTTAAGGCACGATTTTTTACTAGAAGGAGTGGTGGCTATGTTTGGAATTCAGGTATCTTTTTATTCAGTAAAACTCATGGTGTGTATGGCTATGTTTGTTAGCCTGATGGCTTTTGGTGGCTTCGTAAAAACAGTCCAAGCGGTTTCTGATCATGACCCTTGTTATGAACAAAGAGCTTATAAGCATGATAACCAGTATGTTCAGCCTTACTATCGTAGTCAGTCCTGTAAGGCACCTTATGCCATGCCTGTCAAAGCTCAGAATGTGTTTACTGGCACACGTCAGAATGAATCACAAGATTTAGGGCATCGTCAATGGGTTCATCGTCAAAATATGGATGCACTGATTATTTCACACTAGGCTTCGCTTACTTTAAGACGGATTTAACTTCTTGTCTGATACGCTCCAAGACTCGGAGAGGCTTGAGCGGGACTTGATTTGTACGCCAGTGTCTTTCGATATCCAGTTGTACTTGTCGGGCGTGTTGGACGGTAGCTTGTTGAATGAGTGCCTTTTGCGTGCTGGGATTTAGCCTACTATAGAGATCCATGGGAAAGCTTGTGATACTGGTGCCACTTTCTACTAGGCTTATGGTAGAAGAGCCGTTTGAGTCATCCGTGGTCGCTGTACTTTGAGGATAAAATAGGCTCAGGGCTTGTGCTTGCAAAGAGACCCATGAGTCTGTATGCTCATCCGTCATGTTTTCAGAACGGGAGCTTTTGGAAGAAGACATGTTCACGCTTTTCAAGGGTTCTTTGTAAAGCTTCCATGTGGTAAGGACTTGCCATGTGAGCCATTGCGTCATGTTCTGTTGAGGGATGGGTTGATCATAGAGCCACTCATACATTTTACTTCTGAGTCCTTTTTGAGGTTGCTCCCATGCGGAGGTGTTAAGCCATGAGGGTGAAAGTACCACCCAATAGCGATACTTTTGGGTGTCAATGAGCCATTGATGGCTGGTACGAGTGATACGTGCCTGAAGGGTTTCTTGTGTGGTTTGAAGGGTCTCTTTAACACGGTTTTTTGCTTCAATAGCGGTTGCCTTGAGTGATTGTTTTGTGTTCCCTAAGGGGAGGGAGTGTATGGGTTGTGAAGTGAGTGACTCTGGGGTGGAGGGTCTTGCGAACCCTTGAGACCATGAGGCGGGCTTGTGCTCTGTGTTTTCTGTGTTAAAAGAAGAGATAGGTATGCCCAGTAAATGATTTAGATGCAGACATACTTTATCCTCTAGTGAGACATGTTCTCTGTCTGTTGGCAGGGGCTGTATGCTCTGATAGGAGGTTTTTTCAGTGGATGGATGCTCTGAAGGAATGTGGATACTTGTGGTACCATGAGGCTCAAGAAGAAACACACACTGTGCTTGTACCACATTAAAATACCCAAGTAATAGTCCAATAAGTAAGAGTCCTGAGGGTGTCCGTAAGCGTAACGCAAAGTGTTGGGTCATGACCATCATAGTAGACAGAGGGCTTAAGAGTAAGGTAGAGGCCTGCATTGGTGTTGTTGTACTTGACTAAAAATCAGAGTATGGGGTGAGATTTCTACATTGCCCCTAAAGGATTATGGGGGTTAATACGGTACTTTTCCAAGGTTTACCCCCTTTGTAAAGGTTCACTTTTCCTTCAAGTGTGATTGCTAATGTGATGGTATGGGCTAAGGTGCCAGACCCATCGGCATCGTATTGAAACAGGAGAACGTCTTCAGGAGAGGTTCCTGTAAAACTACTTTTTGTATCAAAACCTATGACTCCTCCGTTATGGAGTCTATAACACGTGAGTTCTTCTTCTGTACAACGAGTGCTACCCATTAAAAAGCCATCGGTCACTTGAACCGTATAGGACAGATACGCTAAAAGCTCTGAAGCTTTCATGCTGGCCTGTGTACCGTTATCTTCTGTAAATTGTGTGTAAGCTTTTTCCAGCATGTCTAGGGTTTCTTGCTGTAATTGATGCACTGCCTGTTGCTTTTTATCTTCCCAAGGGAGTCCTTGGCTGCCGCCTTGCACTTGCCATTTTTGTAGCATCACCCATCCACCCCAAAGTAAACACAAAACCCCAATTACAAAGCCTAGCGTATGCCAAGACATGCCTCCTTGACGACGAGGAGACTGAGTATGCCACAATTTTTGGTGTAAGCGTGATTGTAAGGTGTTACAAGAACGTTGAGGGTGTGTCACAGTGTTAAAATTCCATACTAAACCATCATAAGGCGATTAAAACGCTTCGCCATACCTCGTTCAGTATAAAAGATAATCCTTCATTTGCTTTGAGCGGAGTACCTTAAAATCGTGTATTCAGACGAGTATGCCTCGAAAAAGACCATGAAAAGGGTTCTCTGTTGAGTCACAACGCTAACACCATGAGGGATAACGCCGCTGCGTGTTGTCCTTTCAAGAGCTAACCCCTCTCTTGCATTGCAAGAGAGGGGTTAGCGTTCATAGGGAAGATGCTTACCTTTCAGCGTGAGAATGCTTAGTAAGCGGTATCAATCTGAGCTTTGACATCATGCTGTGCGGCTTTCTTGGCAACTTCAATGGCTTTTCCAATAGGCTCTGGATACTTTTCCACAATTTTTTTCCAATCATGCTCTGTGGTGACGTAGCGTACTGCCTCATCTCGTATAGCGTCTTTTCGTTCGGGGGCTTGGGCAATCTTCATCGCTTCTTGGAGTGCCTTATCAAAGGCACCTACGGCTCTATCATATGCCTTAGCCAATCCTTGTTCTTCGGGCTTGTCTGACTTTCGCCATCCTTGAATCGTTTGCTGGAATGCGGGTGTCGTCATGGTGTCCCCAAGTTTCGCAATGACTAGCTGAATTTCATGCGGTAGAATGACAGGATCCATTAAGACACCTGTCTGACCGTAGTCTTTAATTCCTTTTCCTTTGCTTGGGTCACTTACGGAAGAGGCGAGTCCTCCTACGTAATTAATTATGGGGATAGTACCTGCACGTTTAGAGGCTAAGTGAGCCGTTCCCATAGGTTCATATTGAGAGATGTTAATTGAGAAGTCAGATCCTGCTTCCCCTAGGGACTGTAACTTCGGGTTAAAAGACTCTGGGGTATAGAAGCGGTCTCTAAACTCTCGATGCATTTTATTGAGGAACTGAAAGCTTCGTGCATCATGAGGCATGGGGTTATTATTTAAAATCACCTGTGCTTTTGGGTTATTGGTGAGAAACTTAGGAATGTTCTCCATCAAAAGATCAACCATTTTCTGATGTCTATCCCAACGTGCCGCAGAGTGAAAGACCACAGCATCAGGGTCTTCTTTGAGTCCTGCAAACTGCTGCAATACCTTTTTGTTTTCAGCCTTAAAGCGTCTCCAAGCAGATCCCTCAGGACTTGCGGTGGCTTTGTCTGCCTCGGTAATACTGAAAGGCTTACCTCCTATAGCTTTTAGTTCTGGTGCATCAGGATCGTACTTGGACTCATAGCCATGATGGATGTCAAAATGACTGTCTTTGTGTTGTGTTAAGGCACGCTTAATGTAGTCTTGGTTTCTTTGTCCTAAATAGGGTGTGTCAGTGAGTTCCTTATAGTAATTGTCATTAATCATAATGGCATCGGCTGTTTTAATACCAGTCTCTAACGGAGAAATGCTACCAGCTGCTAACCCCGTTTGAGAGGCCCAAAACAGTGTTTTTTGTCCTTCAGGTGTTTGCTTAAAGTTGACCTCTTCTGCCAATGCGGGATTGGTATAAGGTTTATCGAAATGGTTGTGTACAATAAAAACATTGGGGGTATGTTTCATGGCAGGTACGTCTTTTTCTAACCAAGGCTTGACGGTGCCTGTGTGCCAATCATTGGTAATAACCGCATCAATCTTATGAGGGAATTGTGTGATATGTTCCCCCGATTTAGGCTGATATTGTGTGGGGTCAAGTTTCGTAATGGCATGAGCCATGGCCCGAGACATTAAAGACCAGATTTTAACCTCAGTGGCATCCAGCCCCTTGCCGTACGCATTGGATAAATTAGGCATGTCTGCCATCGTTTTAGGTTTGCCGTCCATGCCAATCATGAGAGGGTCTTCTGACTTTACAACATAAAACGTTGTATTAAGCTTCTCATTACGCTTTTCATAGAGTTCAAAGGATGCTTTATGGCTAGGCATGACCTCTTGAGAAAGTTGATAGTGCATTTTTTTTGTGATGGGGTCTTGTGTACCTGATTCAATCATCTGATTGGTTTTGGGGTCAACCCAAGGTAAAGATACGTCAAACTTTACCCCTGTTGGTTTCCAGCCTTCATCTTTTTTGCCATGGGGTGCAAGCAGCCAAGGAAATCCAACCCCCATAACGACCATGTTGGCACCATGGTGTTTGTTAAGTGCTTTAGGAATCTCATCAGTCACAATAGCGAGTCCCCCTGTAAAGGGAACCAAAGGCTCGGCTTGAATTTGCCCCGAAATATAGACGATATTTTTACCCTTTAACGTTTGACTTTCACCAAATCTGAGCGATTGAATATGGGAAGTCCCGAAAAGTGCGTTAGAGTGTTGTTGTGTTTTACCGAGAGTGACAAGGTCTTCAGAAGGTGTGAGACGAGACCAAGCTACTTGATTGGAAACAGGTGCTGTTCGCACGAGTCTGCTGGATGGCACTAACCCACTTGATACCCCTAATAATGTAGTCATGACAATACATTCCCTCACGAAATAGTTGAATAACGCAACACAAAAGAAACGTGGAATACCCTAGTTTTTAAACACGGCTGAAGAAAATAACGTTGTAACCCTGAATGGCATTTAGATGCCTTTACATTCATTTTAACGAAAGGGTTACCCTAGGGATAGAACCCTTTTTAGAAGTCACCATTTTGTAACCATTTGTTACAAAAAATCCTAAGCTACATAAACGGTCAAATATTTGGCAAACATACGCCGAATGAACTAATAACGGCTAAGCTTAGTGGCAGATGGCCGTATCAAAGAGGGGTCTTGTGGTGTGGTGGGTGACGTGCCTCTTTGTCCTTTAGGATGTTGAACATCGTAGATATTTTATTATTGATGAAGGTTAGCAAGCGTAGCACAGTTGCTAGAATGGTACACAAGGTAAGGTTTAGAGAAGGGAATAATGGGATATGATGGGATTACATAAAAAGCAAGGATTTACACTGGTTGAGGCTGCGATTACAGTCTTTCTGACAGGGCTAATTATAATACCTATGTTACATATGATGACCAATACAAGAGATTCAAACACTAACGCTGGAGGTTCTGTAGCTCAGATGGTTGGTCAACTCAACCGACAAGTACTTGCCAGTGGTGGGATTTTAGACGAGTCTTTAAGTGGGATGATGGATAAGACTAACCCTATGTTGAGTTGTTTTGGGCTTGATGCGTTGCCTGCTGACTCAGAGTTGCGGAACTCTCCTAAGTGTGAGGCTACTCTTCCTGGAGGTAATAAACGCTTTACGCATGAGTGGCAATTGCAACAAATGGTGATAGGGACAACGTATGGTGCGAATAATATTACGTTACCCGAGGGGAATCGTTATTATAAAGGCGTTGTGAAAATTTACAATGCTCCAAAAGATAAAGTGGTTTCGGCAAGCTTAGAACCCTTTCAAATCTTACCGTTTTCCTTTTTCTTTAATCAGGCACGTCCTGCACTTACACAAACGAATTTGATTACGAGTGTTTCGATGGACCGTTCGGGTTCGATGAGTATGACGGATGCTAACACCACAGGGTTATCCCGTATTGAGTGGGCAAGGGCTGCTTTGGAATATTTTTCAAGTCAGTTGGCAAATAATAAGTTTGTTAATGTCAATAATTCCAGAGTGGGCTTTGTTTCATGGTCTAATAATGCGACCATTGGGATTCGTCCTGCGAATGGTACTACACCAGAAATTCCGTTTACCAATGATTTTGCCTCTGCCAAAACCGAGTTTTCAAAAATTAACCAAGATATTAACTTTGATGTCTTTCCTGCGGGACAGTCAGATTTGAATCTTGCGGTGACTGTCCCTAAACAGATGTATAATGCATCTCCCCAATATTACACAAAGGATTATGATAAACTCGTGATTCTCCTCACAGACGGGGAAGATACGGTTGGAACGGCAGATGCTACGATTGAACAGAGTGCAAGAGCTAATTTTGGGTGGGGATTACCTAAAAATCGTGAGAATGAAAGAGCCAGTGTTTTCATTGTAGGATTGATGAAAGGTAGTTTAACAAACGAGTCTGGCGTACGAATGATGCAACGAGTGGCTTCTGCTACACCTTGGGGGATTTATTATGCCGTGAGTAATGCCTCTAAGTTAGAAGAAATCTTTACCTCTATCAACGGTAATATTGAGGTGTTTGCCATGCTTAAAAAAGGGAAGCGTTGGGGTATCACTCCTTAATGGTTTTAGAACGTGGTCTTAACCGTAACAAGCCTCTTGGTCTCCCAAGAGGCTTGTTTTTTGCGACGCTTTGGATGTCAAGTTAGGAGGCTATATAAGCCTCTAACCATTTAATGCCATAGGCAATACAGGCAGCACCTATAAGGGGTAAAAACGTGGCAAGTCCTGCTGGAATTTGTCCTTCAATGCCTAATTGATGGCAGAATGTTTGGAAAATAATATACAAAAACAAAGTGCTAGCACACCATACGAGCCCCCAGTGTTTTTGTTGTCGTGGGCGTTGTTGGCTCAACCAATAGCCTACTAAAATAAAAACCCAACAGGCTAAAGGGTTTACGATACGTTGCCATAGTTTGACCTGGAAGAAGGGCATGTCATAGGTTTGTCCCGTTTGCTTCATGGCTTGTACCAAGTCCCATAGCGTTTTACCCCCCAGGGTATCAGGGTTTTGTCTTAGAAGGTGAATGAGTTGCGGGAGAGCGTCATTCTTTTCATTCTCGCAGTGGGCTTTGAAAGGCTTTTGGCTTTCTTGAAAGCCTATTGTATTCAATGTAACAACACGCCCTTCCTTCATACACCATTCCGTTTGGTGTGTTTTCGTTGAAGTCCATGCCAGTGTACTTCCCCAATGAAGTGTATGAATCAGAGGTAAAAAACCTGGCTCATTGGCTCTGGCATAGAACTTTAAAACCATGGAGCGAGTTTCAGGCATGCGTTGTAGGTTTTCAATAAATACCGTACGCTCCAGCTCTTGGGTGACAGGGTCTCGGTCAAAGAATACAAAGGAACGTGCTTCCTTTTGAGCAATACCGTAGTGCTGTTCAATTCGTTCAACGGTGTTACCTCCCCACGGAATCAAGGTTTCTTGTAAACTCCATTGAAGGAGGCTAATACAAAAACCAGCACCAAGTGCAGGCAGCAATAAGCGACGAGGGGAAATGCCCGCAATTTGAAAGGCAGTCCATTCTTGGTCTTGTTGAAGCTTTTGAAAAAGAAGTACGGAGCCTAGCATGACAGAGAGCGGCACGGTTTGCTGGGCAATAATAGGGACGTTTGCAATAAGGAGTTGCCATGCCGCTTCCCATGTCATCGTGCCATTATTGCCATACTGTAAGATTTTAAATAGCGTTTCAGGGGCAATCCATACAAGGGTAAAAACCCCAATCGTGGTAAGAATCCAAAGAAGGGTTCTTTGAAAAATATAGCGATCAAGACGTGTGAAAAACAGGGCGGAAAAAAGCGAGAAAGACACGGTTTCCAAGATTTCCTACGGGTTTACAGAAGAGGGAGTAATGGCTTGTGTGACATAGTGGAAGCCTTCCCCTAGATAGGCTTGTTTGACGATGGGGTTGGTGGCAATAGCGGTATTAGAGCCAGAAAAAATCACTTTGCCGTCAATCAAGATATAGCCACGATCTGCAATGTTTAAGGTTGCATTCGGGTTATGGTCTGTAATTAGCACGCCTAAGCCTCTTTGGGCAAGGTGTCGAATGAGTACTTGAAGATCCTCGATGGTAATCGGGTCAATACCTGTAAAAGGTTCATCGAGTAAAATAAATTGAGGGTTAGACGCTAATGCACGTGCAATTTCTACTCTGCGTCGTTCTCCACCTGAGAGTTGAACGGCTGGCTTTTGTTTGAGCCTTGCTAACCCAAACTCTTCAAGCAAGTCATTGGCTTTTCTTTTTGCTTCTTGCTTGCTCATGGGTTGATGCTCAAGGACAAGCATTAAATTATCCCATACGCTGAGACTACGAAAGACAGAGGTCTCTTGAGGGAGGTATCCTAACCCTGCCTTTGCACGCTCGTGAATGCCGTCATCATCTAAGCGCTTCTCACCCAAGGTAATACTGCCCTCATCTGGACGAATGACCCCTGCAACCATGTAAAACGAGGTGGTTTTTCCTGCGCCATTCGGGCCGAGTAATGCCACGACTTCTCCAGAGCTTACTTCAAATGATACATCTGACACCACAGAACGCTTTTGATAGGTTTTGAATAAATGGGAGGCTTTAAGCGTGAGGGGCTTCTGCGTGTGCGTATTTTCTTGAGCTGGAGGGTTTGAAGAGAAAGGCAAGCTTTGACTAAGAGAGGCTATGGAGGATAGTACCATGAGAGGGAAACGCCTATGTTTTTTCTAACTTATTGCAATATACGAATGAAGAAGCAGCTAGAGAGTATGCTAAGCCCCCCACCTTTCAGTGAAGGCAATGACACTTATTCAGGCAATTCAAATGCCTCTTCCTCTGTGAGGATGTCTGTTGCTTTCTGAGGAGAAGCGGTTTTAGGGGACTCCTTTGAGGATAGATTGCCTCGCTTGCCTTTTTTTGGGGAGGTGTTGGAAGGCTTTGGGCTGGGTGTTATGAGAGACCCTTGAGAGGATTTGTTGGCTTGAATCAGGGTGGTTTGAACATTTCCTTGGGCTTCAAACGTTTGATAAGGTTTGGTTTGAATCGTGATTTTATCTGCGGTGACTTGTTTTGAGGCTTCTTTAATGGTGGGACGACCAGTTAACACTAGGGTAGAGCGATTCATATGGTAGACTGCTTTGCTCCCTCGGGCTTCATAGCCATTCATGGTTAAGTGTACGTGTCCGCTTGCACTCATGGTTTTTTGAGTGTCATCAAAATGCTGATGGTCACTCCGAACCTCAATGGCTTGACCATTCGAGCTACCTTGAGCCCCTGTCATTCGGCTCACAACACCACCTTCCGCTGAGAGTGTTTTATTGTCGGGTAGTAGGGTGACTTTTTGAGCTTGTAGGGTTTTGTCCTTTTCACGCATCGTGACACCTTGGGTGAACACCACACGCTGAGGCTTTTGCTGAGGTGTAAGATAAACGGCTGCTTGACCACTATGAACTTGGAGGTCTTTGTAGTCTACATGAACCTGTCCAGAGGCTGTGACAATGTGTTGCTGAGCAAAATATTGTTGTTGGTTAGCTTTTACCACCAAGCGAGCGTCAGAGACAAGGTAGGGTGAGTCATTCAGGGTGCTTACGGTATTGCCTTCTGCTAAGAAGCGTTCTGTGTCAAAAAAGACGGTCATTTTGTCTCCTGTGACATGATGGGTTTTATCTTGTGTTTTATCAGTGGCGTGTTTGACTTGCTTGGTTAGGGTGGGGGTTCCTGTAAATGTCATGCTTTCAGGATTTTGTGAGCCTGTGGGCTTAAATTGAATCAAGGCTTGGTTGGACTGCAGTACACCACCCTCAAAGGTCACTTTTACATGTCCTTCTAAGCGTCCTTTATGTTGAGTTTGCTGAAGGGTTTGCTTATCTGCTTGAATCAGCACATTTTGAGAAAGTGCTGCAACGCATGGCACGTATGTGCTATACCCTAAGAGGTTTACTAGAAGTCCTGCCCCAAGAAGCTTTAGCCTAAGTGAATGAAGACGTTTCTCTTTGGGATTGCGTAAAATAGCGTGTAAACTTAAAAAAAGAGAAGCTTTTATCATGGTATAGAGCTTTCATTGACAGGGCATTGACCGACGTGAAAGGAACAACCCTCAGACAATCAACTGAAGGGCTTTAGAATTGTACTAACCATAGCATAGAACCCTCTTGGATAGCACCCTCCCCCTGTACTCTTTTTCTGTACGATCTTTTAGGTACGGCTTCCTGAAAAGACAGAAAGCTTTTATCCCCGTTCTGGTTGTGTGATGACAGACCAAATGCTTTTCCTTCCTTGCACCTTGGGAGTATACTAGCTAGGTAAGTTTTAAATGCTTTATTGATGTGAGTTTTTTACCTGTTGCATTCCTTACGGTGAAAGGTTAGGGCTGTGACACCTTAGGGTTATTCTTCAACTGAACACCATAAAACAGAAAGCGGAATATCATGATGATGCAAGCACACGAATATCAAGAAGAAACCTTCTTAATGGCTCAACGTCAGCTGGACGAAGTGGCGAAGCTTATTCATTTAGATGCTGGGATTCATGAACGTCTGAGATACCCTAGGAAGTCTTTGATTGTCTCTGTCCCTATTAAGCTTGATAACGGTGAAACTCGTGTGTTTACAGGTTACCGAGTACAACATGACCAGACGCTTGGCCCGAGTAAAGGGGGCATTCGTTTTCACCAAGATGTGAGCCTAGGCGAAGTAAGTGCGCTCTCGATGTGGATGACATGGAAATGCTCTCTGCTCCATTTGCCTTACGGGGGTGCTAAAGGAGGTGTCTGTTGTTATCCTGAAGAGCTAAGTAATGGTGAGTTAGAGCGTGTGGCTCGTCGGTATACAGCTGAAATTGTGAATATGATTGGTCCTGAGCAAGATATTCCTGCCCCTGATATGTACACGAATGAGAAAATTATGGCTTGGATTATGGATACCTATAGTATTTATAAAGGCTATGCCGTTCCTGGCGTGGTGACAGGAAAGCCTATTTCGTTAGGGGGGACATTAGGACGGCACGAAGCCACTGGCAGAGGGGTCGCCTTCTGTGTTGAGCGGGCGCTAAAGTCCTTAGAAATTCAAAAAAACGCACCAACGGTTGCGGTACAAGGGTTTGGTAATGTTGGGAGCATTACAGCGAAGTATCTTCATGCGGCAGGACTAAAAGTGGTAGCGGTCTCTGATGTAGGAGGGGGGTTATATCAGCCAAATGGATTGGATATTCCTGAGCTATTACGGTATGTGGCCGAGCGACGTACGGTTGCAGGATTTCCTGGGGCTGAGCCTATCACGAATCAAGGACTCCTTGCCTTAGAGGTTGATGTATTAGTCCCTGCCGCATTGGCCAATGTGATTACTGCTCAAAATGCCCATGATATTAAAGCTAAAATCATTGCTGAGGGTGCAAACGGTCCTGTCACTCCTGAAGCAGATGAAATTTTAGAACATGCAGGGGTGTTCGTAATCCCTGGTATTTTAGCCAATGCTGGTGGTGTGGTGGTCTCATACTTTGAGTGGGTGCAGGATACCCAGCATTTGTTTTGGCAAGAACATGAGGTGGTTGAGAAGCTTTACTACTTGATGGGAAAATCATTTGATGATGTGTTTGCGATGACCCAATCAAAGAAAGTAAGTCCTCGTATGGCAGCCATGATGTTGGCGGTTGGTCGTGTTGCTGAGGCAAAAGCACTCCGAGGGCTTTACCCATAAACCGACGTTGAAGGACACACACGAAGCTTAGGATTTTGAAGCCGTCACTACAATGCGTGCTGAAAATCCTAAGTTTTGTGATATTTACGTCATGTCTTTTGAATGGTGTAGGGCATGCTTTACAACGCTCCTTTGAATACACGAGACGTTGATGTTCACTATTTGGTAGTTAGAATGATTGTGTATATAATAAGAAAAGATGGTATAACCCTCAGTATGAGGGTGTTAAGGTGTGTCTGTTTCGTTGCATGCGAGTTTGAAACGTGGTAATGCACTGTGCGTAAGTTCTTTCAGTTTAACTATCAACCATTCCCTATGGGCTTGTCACATGGTGCAGACTCTCATTTTCATGCGGTCTCTGTGGGTGTTGCCGTCCTTTTACTGATGTTGGGAGGGTATGGTCTGTGTATTCCTACGGTACAGGCAGAAACCTCTGTGCCTAAAAAACCACTGATTGACCAACCTAAACGTCCTACGGGGATTGAGACCTTTGCACCTGAGCTTGTGGATGCGAAGGGTGCTGGTAGCGTTTATGACCAAGGCGTGCAGGTTCATAAAATTGTTTTCCAAGGTCTTCGATTGGTGAAAGAACCCACGGTGCTTGCTGCGATGACCTTGCAACCAGGGGCTCTCTATAACAGAAATGACTTATTAAAAGACTTAAAACGTATCTATGAGCTTGGGTACTTTAGCGAAAGTATGAAGGCGACTCCTATTGCGACGAGTGAAGGGGTTGTGATTCAGATTACTCTGCAAGAAAATACGCCTGTTTTGGCGGTGACCCCTAAGGGCAATGAGGCGCTGACTACCACAGAAGTCACTCAGTGTTTTAAAGACCAAGTGGGCATGCCACAGAACTTGAAATTGTTGAATCAGGGCATTGAAACCTTACGTAAAACCTATGAAGACAAAGGATATATTCTTGCCCAAGTAACTGGTGTTCAGGATCAGCCTGATGGCACCCTTGATATTCTGATTGATGAGGGGCGTATTGGCAAGATTTTATTTGTTGGAAACCGTAAAACAAAAGATCAAGTCATCCGCCGAGAGCTTTCTTTAAAAGAGGGTGGTCTGTATAACGAAAAGACACTGTCTGATGACCTTAAACGTTTATATGGTATGCAGTTTTTCTCAGATGTCCGTCGAGGGATTGCCGCAAGTCCTGATACCCCTGGTCGTTATGATGTCACCATTGAGGTGGATGAAAAACGTACTGCCGCTTTAAGTTTAGGGGGCGGTGTGGATACCATTACAGGCTTTT
The DNA here is from genome assembly GCA_046080605.1 of Vampirovibrionales bacterium. Classification (GTDB taxonomy): domain Bacteria; phylum Cyanobacteriota; class Vampirovibrionia; order Vampirovibrionales; family JAJTHC01; genus JBJTUH01. The sequence continues at coordinate 27,197 of JBJTUH010000100.1, read as the reverse complement.
TTGGCTCGGCTGGCTATAGTGACCCTAACTTTCGTGGGGAAGGTGAAAACCTTAACTTGCTCTTTAGCGTAGGGTCAGGGATTCTACTGAGAGATAGCAGAACCCAAACCTCGGGGCAGATTTATCAGTTTGAGGCAAACTGGAGTACTATTTCTGTAAAAGACACCGATAATGCCTTGAGTGCAGGTATTTACGGGCGTTTCTCTCCAAGTTTTAATATCCCCTTGGCTTCAGAGCGTCGTTTTGGTGCCGAAACAACCTGGTCTCGTCCGATTCATAGCTTACCAAATACCTCTTTTGCCTTGAGTTTAAAGGGTGAACAAGTCAATATACGAGAAGGAGACTTTGAGCGTCTCAATCGTCTATATGGCATTACCCAAGCACAACGCAATACGATGTTGGAAAAAGGCTTCCTCTTGATGGCATCCCCAACGCTTGCGTTTGATACTCGGGACAATCGTTTTGACCCTAGTAGTGGGTGGTTCAATAGCATCGGTGCAACAGGTGCCTTGGGTGTGAGTGGTTTAGACTCTTATGCCAGTATCACGGGGAATCTACGCTACTATAAAGCATTAACGCCTTGGCTTACCTTGGCTTTGAATGGACAAGCTGCCACAAGTGTCTTTGGGGATATTCCTGACTTTAATGCGTTCCGTCTTGGCGGAGCATGGAGTGTACGAGGCTATCAAGAAGGGGGCTTAGGTGTAGGTAGTGGGCTGTTATTGGGGAGTGCAGAGTTACGCTCTAAAGTACCTTTCCTTGCACCTGTTACTAAGCGTGTCAAGTTCTTAGAGAGTTTGCGCTTGGCGGTGTTTACTGATGCTGGTACTTTGTTGAATGAGTCTGATTGGAACCGCTACTATGGACGCTTGGGTTCAGGGTATTCTGTGGGGGCTGGTTTCCGAGTGACCATCCCTGGTGTAGGTCCTTTACGTGTGGATTATGCTGTGCCTTTGCGTAATGCCCAAGATGGAAACCGTCGCTTTAGCTTTGGGGTGGGTCAGAAGTTTTAAGCTCCCCCCTTTTTGTGTCCTGAAGTTTCATAGAGGAATGATGCTGTGGTTCATGTCTCTCATAAGCTTTTTGTCGCAACGCCCATGTATGGTGGTTTGAGTCATGGGGTTTATATGCAATCGTGTTTAGAGTTACAACGGCTGTGTATTTCACGAGGCATTCCCTTAGAATTTTCTTTTATGTTTAATGAGTCACTGATTACCAGGGCAAGAAATCAGTTAACCCATCTCTTTTTACATGAAACGGATGCGACCCACTTGCTTTTTGTGGATGCGGATATACGTTTTCATGCACCCGATATTTTGACACTCCTTGCATTCAATAAAGACATTATAGGGATTCCTTACCCTAAAAAGGTGATTGATTGGCACACGATTGCCCGAGCCTGTCAACACAACCCGAATGTCTCAGAAAATACCTTAGAGCAACTCACAGGAAAGTATGCCATTCGACTGTTAGAGGATGAACCTAGAACCTTCAAGCCCTATGAGCCTTTGAAGGTTGCGGGTACTGGTACAGGGCTTATGATGATTTCTCGTGAGGCTCTCTTGAAGTTTCAAGCTGCTTATCCTGAGCTGTATTATAAAGTGCGTGAAGATGACCCTTGTCCTACGCAGGTCTTTTTCGATACGGTCATAGAACCCGAAACCAAGGCTTATCTTTCCGAGGATTATATGTTTTGTGAATGGGCAAGACGGGCAGGGATTCCTACGTGGGTATGCCCTTGGATGTGTACAGCCCATGCGGGAACCTATCATTTTCAAGGGAATCCTGTGGCACAATCGGATGCACTAGGGTACACGGTCGCTTCGAGCTAACGAGAGCTTGATTGGGTTAGTCGTCGTTTTCTGTTGTAAGATACGGACTTAAAGCTGTCGTCATACTTTTGGTAGGCCACCAAGGGTCTGTTTTTTCGGGATAATGAATGGGTTGTTCAAGGGCATAAGTGCCTAAGGTGTACCGCTCTCCTGTTGGAAACCACACGGTATCAAAGTGTTGTGCAAGAAGTGCCTCATGGGTTGCAATCGTCTGTTGTAAGGTTGGGAGTGTTTCAGGGGATAGCCAAGCCCAGCAAGCACCGCTTCCACAGAGTAGGGGCAGTCCTTCAAGAGGATAAAATGCTTCAAGCAACGTACTGGAAAACCAATGGGTTTCAGGGGCTTCTCCCATCAGCATGGTTTGAAAACTGTTATAGGCATGGGTTTTAATCCAGGACCAGTCAAGACGGTATCGGTCGGAAAAATCCCACTCTGGGAGCCGTTGATAATATTTTTGGGTATCTCTAAACTGCTGGTATGCCCAAGGGGTAGAGACTTTCATATGCTTAGGACGAAAAATAAGAACCTGTATGTCAGAGGAAACACGGAGTCTTTCATGATAGGGTTGTAAGGTATTGCCTCTCCCTGTGGCAAGGGCAAGTGAGCTTGCATAGAGAAAAAAGCCGACATCGCTACCCACTGCGTCTGCAAAAAGCTGACATAGGCGCTTAGCAGTGAAGGGATATGCTTGGGTTAAGACTTTTCTTAGTTGATTTAAGAGTAAAAGAGCTGCTGCTGCATCCGAGCTACCTCCGCCAAGACCTGCTTCAGAGGGAATGCTTTTGGTGAGTTGCCACGCATAATGGAAGTGCGTGGGGAGAGGGTCACGTGCTGTAAATACTTCAATCGCTCGGGTAACTAAGTTATTCGTTAAGGCGGTTTGTAGGGTCTCGCTCACTTCAGACCCCTCAAGCGTGAGGGAATGGCAACCCAAAGGAGTGCCTTGCTGCCCTAAACGAGGCGTTGAGAGTGCATCAGAGGGATAGACTTTAAGGGTGAGGGTATCTGATAGCCAAGGGAGTTTCACCATGAAGCTGGAAATAGGATGAAAAGATGCTCCCACCTGAGGCACTGCAATATAGAGTGTTAGGTTTAACTTAGCAGGGGCTTGTGTTGTGAACTCGTATAAAGGCTGTGTCATGGCGTGCCTGAGAGAAGAGGTGTTTGGGTAGGGGTGAGTTTTACCCAAGGGGATAGCGTCCTGACCAGCTGACACGTCCATGTTTCCCATGCGTCCCAGTCACAAGACTCGGCTCTTAATAGAGGCGTTGCTTCTAGCAAGGGCTGTATTAAGCTTGAGACATCAGGACGCTTGCCTTGAAGCCACTCACAAGTCCAGCCATATTTTTTAGCACTTCCTTCGAGTGTTTCAAGCAGGTAAGCTTTCCAGTTATTCAAGAGTGTCTTGCGTTTCTGTTGGCATCCTGCATGAATGACGCACTCTAGCCATAAGAGCATACATGCTTCTGAGTAGCCATCAAGGGTTGGCACACATCGAGGGGTTTTCCGAGGGGTGAGTGCGACCACGGCAGAGGTTACTTTGGGTGCTGGATAAAATGCTTGTGGAGGCACTTCGGTGACCCATGTCGTTTCAAACCATTGTTGCATGGTCATGGCAAGTGTTCCCCAAGCCTTGCTATGGGGGCTTGCAACCACTTTTTCAGCCACTTCTTTTTGAAGCATCAACACGGCTTTTTTGAGCCTTGTCCGTAGAGGATGGGCTTGATGCCCTTGAGAAAGCTCACCTGCCAGCATGAGAAGAATCGGTGCTGAAATGGCGTAGGGGAGATTGCCTGCAAGCGTAAAGGGTGCAAGAGAGGTTTCGAGGGCTTCAGGGGTATCAATAAGAGGTAAGGGCTTATCCCACTCAGTCTTTAAGACATCCCCTGAAATAATGGCAAGTCGTCCTTGGGTTTGAGGCAGTAAGGTGGTCTCAAGGAATTCAATCATCCGTCGATCTAATTCAATTGCTGTCACAGTAGGTTGATGACTTAGTTGCAATAAACGCTCTGTTAGAAATCCGCATCCTGGACCAATTTCGACAATCGGTAAGGGAAGTTCAGGCACGGTGGCGTGTGTTGCAATGGCGTGAAGATACTCGCCTGAAATAAGAAAGTTTTGACTAAATCGTTTAGAAGCTCTCAATTTTTTAGCTCTTTGAAATAAAAGCCTATTTTCCTCATTGACCTGGGAGGGTAGCAAGGACTTTTGATGGGACCCATGCGTGGAGGTACGTTTTGAGGTGGGTTTCCCTGCAATACGTTGCTTTTTTTCTTCAGCACGATTTAATTTGGCTTGTGCTTCGGGAGAGCGTCGTCTGGCATGGGCAGGCTTAAAACGAGCGGACATAAAAAGGAATGGTTTCTAAAACAAGGGTGGTAAGCAATAGGCGGCAAAGGCAGTGATAAAAGAAAAAGAGGGAAAAAGAGGTGAGTATCGCTCAGTGATATTTACTTTTTGGCTTCAAGTGCAAGGTACGCTGCACCTACCATCCCTGCATAGTTTCCGAGCATGGCTTTGGTAATGCGTGTGGTCTCTACGGGTACCATGACACGGTGTTCTAGCTCTTCTTTCAGTGTCTCGATAGAGACAAAAGGATTCATACCCCCGCCTATCACGACGACCTCAGGGTTTAAAACGTTCATGAGGCTACCTAACCCTACTGCAATATGATGATGCCACAAGCTCATGACCTCTTTGGCAAGTGAGAAGCCTTCTTGATACGCTCGGATGAGATGATGTGTGGTAAGCTCATCAATCGATTGAACGCCTGCACATTGCAACACATCAATGGCTTCTTGTGTGCCAAACTTTGCTTGGACATGTTCTTTAAAGGTTTTACCAAGACCTGTTCCCGAGGCGTATGCTTCCCAGCATTCCCAGCGACCACAGGTACATTGACGCACTTTGTGGCTGTTAATGGCGATATGTCCTACCTCTCCTGCAGAAAAGTGGGAACCGTGTAGCATTTTGCCACCCAGTACAATGCCTCCCCCTACTCCAGTGCCGAGTGTGACCATGAGGACGTTTCTTGCACCCAGTGCGGCACCTGAACGATACTCGCCATAGGCTGCTGCGTTGGCATCATTTTCAATATAAATACTACAGCCAGTCCGTTCTTCTAAGGCTCCTTGTAGGTTAAAGGGGGCTGAAATAGCAGGTAGATTGCCTGTTGAACCTAGAATCATACCTCGGTTAGGGTCTACAATACCTGCCGTGGCAACCCCTACGGCTTGAATGGCATCCTCTTTTCCTTCTCGTAGGGTACGAATCATGGAGGTGAGGGCTTCTAAAAAGGCCTCCGTATTTTTAGGCGTTGGAAGGCTCATCACTTCTTCTTCGTTGAGGTCATCCAGTGGGTTTAAGTTGCCATGACGTAACGCATCAAGCTGATAGGCACTAATGCGTGCCGCATTAATTTTGGTACCCCCAATGTCAATACCAATGGCAAGGGATTGAGGCGAGACTTGTGTGGCTTTAGCGTGATTGGCTGTTGCAAATGAAGCGTTCATGGTGAAAATGTATCCTTCGTTGTTACAGTAGCGTGAACAAGGTGATAGGGGTTAAAAGTAGAGGCTTCAAAGAGGCTTCATGGTAGGGAAAGCAATGACCTCACGAATGGTATGGGCATTCGTTAAAAGCATGACCAAGCGGTCAATCCCCATGCCCATCCCGCCTGTGGGTGGTAAGCCATATTCCATACACACAAGATAATCTTCATCGAGCGTGTGGGCTTCTTCGTCCCCAGCGGCATGCTGTTGTAATTGTGCTTCAAAGCGCTCTCGTTGATCGATGGGATCCGTGACTTCTGAAAAAGCGTTTGCAATTTCCCATGTATTTGCGAAGCTTTCAAACCGCTCCACCAGTCGGCTATCCCCATTACGATGCTTTTTTGATAGCGGAGAGACTGCCACAGGGTAATCAAGAATGTGCGTAGGTTGTACGAGCTGAGGTTCAACAAAATGCTCAAAGGCTGCCAAAAGGGCATGTCCCCATGTGTCAGAGTCTTTGATGTGAACTCCTTTGTCTCGACATGCTTGCTTGGCGGCTTCGTCAGAGTGAAGGGTTTGGAAGTCTATCTCTCCGTAAAGTGCCACGGCTTCTAGCATGGTCATACGCTTCCACGGAGGCGTAAAGTCTAAGAGGATGTCTCCAAACGGAACTTTGGTTGTACCGTGTACGCCCATGGCACAGTGTGCCACAAGGGTTTCTGTAAGGGTGAGCATGTCTTCATAGTCAGCGTAAGCCTGATAGACCTCAAGTGCGGTAAACTCAGGATTATGCCTAGGAGAAATCCCCTCATTTCTGAAGTTTTTGTTGATTTCATACACCCCTTCTGCTACCTGTCCTGCAATCAAACGCTTGAGGTATAATTCAGGAGCAATTCTTAAATAAAGGGTCATGTCTAAGGTGTTGTGGTGTGTCACAAAAGGTTTTGCGGCTGCCCCTCCATAAAGAGGTTGAAGCATAGGCGTATCGACCTCAAGGAGTCCTTGGTCATCGAGATACTGGCGTATGGCTCGTATAATGACACTCCGTTTACGGATGGTTTCCCTGCTTTCAGGATTGGCGATAAAATCAAGGTATCTTTGACGATAACGGGTTTCAACGTCCGTGAGTCCGTGATACTTTTCGGGGAGTGGTAACAGGGATTTGCTGAGAACCGTCAGTTCAAATGCTTTCACAGAGAGTTCTCCACGAGAGGTTCGTCTCATGGTGCCTTCAACCCCGATAAAATCACCACTATCAAGTTGCTTTAAGCGTTGTAGGTTATCTTCGGAGAGGTTTTCTTTATGAGAGAAAATCTGGATTTTTCCTTGGGCATCATGGAGGTCAATAAACAATCCACTGTTCCGTATTGCCATGATGCGTCCTGCAACACGTACGCTCTCTTCAGGACGCTCTTCTCCTGCTGGAAGTTCAGCGTACAGGGCTTGAAGGGTGTCCAGTGTATGCGTGGGGGTAAACTGCCACGGATAGGGTTCTACGCCCATGCTTCGTAGGGTGTTTACTTTTTCAAGGCGTGTGTCACGAAGGCGATTATGACTCAGAAGCGTTTCTTCTTGAGAGGGTGGGGCGGGGTGGGACATCATCACGGGGGGGGTCACTCTATCAGATTTTAATCAAAAAACGAGAGGAAACAATGTGGTATAGCGAAGGATTGGTAGTACAGAGGGGGTCGGATGAATCGTAAGGTTTATCAAGCACTAGGTCTGTGAGTTTGAACTCTTTTATACTATACGCCAAGCGTTCTTGTGTTTCTAGGCTTCTGTTACACTTGGTTTCAGTCACCGTTTTGCGTGAAGTAGGGGGTTGAGCTCTTCATGACGATTTCTCCTCTGGACGATAGCCCGCCCTTGGGCATACACTGATAGATATGACATACAGACCTTCTCCTTCTCAAGTATCCTCACAAAACCCTTTTATCCGATCGTCTCATGCTGTCGGGTTGTCGCCCCCTGCTCAAGAAGCCCCTTCTGTGAAGCGGAAACCTCTGGTATGGCTTAAGCGTTATGGCTTAGGGCTTAGTGTGTGCTTAGTGTTGGCAACGATCATGTGCGTGTTCTTTTTGCCATGGCAGACGGGACAAGGGCTTGCGATGGTAAGGCTCAAGCTTAGACAAGCACTGTCTTGGAGAGCTTGGATGCCTTCTTCTGAGCAGGCCACCTTGAATGCTTTGGCTCAAACACAGGATGCCCTTAAGCAGTATCAGTATCCTCAGGCCTTAGCGTCTGTTCCCCAAAGTGTGCCTTGGTCATTAGGGGCATTGCGTGGTATGGCATGGGCTTGGCAAGCCAAGGCATTACGTTATACGGGGAAACCTGAATGGGCTCAAGCCACTTTGATGTGGGGACTAACTCCTTTGGGTCTGGCACCCCATGACCCGCTAAGACCCCTTTTTATGCAACAGTGGCTTGATATCGCTCAAGATACGCCTGCGTGCGTTGCCTCTTCAGCATGTTATACGATGGCGGAACAGCTGGTGTCTCACGCTCCTTTTGCCTCGTACCCCTTTTTAAAGGGGCTTACGGTGTTGATAGCACATCAGGCTGTATCGTCAGAACGCCGTCAACGGTATCTCAATCAATGGTTACAAGCAGGAGGGTTGGCTCATCCTCAATTGACGCAACACGTGCAAGCATCCATGATACCCCTTCCTTGGTTAGCGTCTTCTTCTACCATGTCTTTGCGTGCTTTGGCACAGGGGAATGAGTCTTTAGAGGCTTGGAGAAACTTTGCGTCTTTCAAGCAACGCCAAAAACAGCTTGCGATGCCCTCTGCTTCTTCTAAGTTGCTGCCGTTCTCTTTAGGGTTGGCACCTCTTGCGTGTCAAACCGCTTTTCGTCAAAAACTGGCATCTTTAGAGGCACCCACCCCTCTTCTCTTGTATGAAGCCCTCACACGTACGTTGTGGCAAGTAGGGAATGAAACCTCTCAATGTCAGCCCTTTACTTATGGTATGTTGCATGCCTTGGCACAAGACCTCTCTTTGTCTCATGGCTTGTCTGCTATCGCACAAGCCGAGTGGGAGCATCATCGTAGTGCATTAAATGATGTAAACCGCTGGCAGGGCTTTTTGACCTATAGTACATGGCACTTGCAACGATTTCCTCATGAGCCTATTACGGCTTGTGTGCTATTTTGGCACGCTCACCTACAACATTTACAAGGGAAAAAAGAAGCCGCACAGTCTTTCTATCGTCAATTACTCACCCAGTTTCCACAGAGTTATTTTGCTTCTAGGGCATGGGCATACCTTGAACACACGTCCTCTGAAGCCTATCCTCGTGCTTTTGTACGCACGGCTTTGCCTGTAGATGCCCTGCCAACGGTGAAGGATACGATGGATGCTTATTTAGCCTCTCGATACAAGATACCCACGTTAAGCAGGGCATGGCAAGCACTTTCCCCTGAGGTACACCGCCGTTTGAGTGCCGCTTATGTACAATGGGTTTTACCTGAAGCGTCTCCGTTGCGACGTGCTTGGGAGCTTTCAAATGAATCCGATGAACGCTATCCTCACTGGGGTATGGCATTGACGTTGATGCGTGAGGGTATGGAGCAGCTTTACACTGAAAGCCATTCAGCTGATATTAAAGCGGTACCCTCGGTGGTTGAAGCATTGGCATACCCTGTACCTCCTGCTTTTCGTCCCCTGTGGAAACGCTTGAATAGCCCTTGGGTGCCTTTGGCGATGGCGATTACGAAAGAGGAAAGCAGTTGGAACCCTGCAAGTACAAGTCCTGTGGGTGCAAAAGGATTGATGCAATTGATGCCTGCAACCGCCCGTGAAATCGCACAGCGTGAAGGGCTTTCCTTGAACTTAACGCACCCTGAAACGAATGTCACATTAGGGACTCGTTATCTTGAAACTTTGGCAACCTTTTTTCATGAAGACCCTTTCCTCATGACGGCTGCCTATAATGCAGGGCCTGGTGCGATTCAGCAAACCTTACAACGTTGCCAAACTACGTGGCAACGCTCTCCTGACCTCTGGCAAGAGACGTGCTTAGTACCTGAAACCCGTTTTTATTTACAAAAGGTCTTTCGTACCCTTTGGCATTATCGTATTCAAAGTGACACACTCTCACAGATAAGTCATGAAACAGGTGATCTGCTGCCTCGTATGCACCCCATGAATCATCCTATGGTGCAAAGTACATTACGCTACTTGGAGGATTTTTCCTTATGGCATACAGGGCAGGTGAAACCATAAAATGGTGTCTGGAGGAGTAGAGAGGTACCGGAAAATATCAAAAAAGAGCAATTTTAGGGCGTGGTATCTTTTTATTAAGGAAACGATGACAGCGTTTTGAAATAATAAAAAGAGAGATGGGAGAGAGACAATGAATCTTTCAGCAGTGACCCAAAAGGGTAAAAAGCTGTGGAGCAGTGCCAGAACAGCGCTGACACTCACCATGCTTCAAGCACGAGAAACGGCGGGTTTAGGTAGTAAGCAAGTACATTTACCTAAGTGGAATGCACCTGCCCAAAATTTAAAAATTCTTACTGCTGCGGAAGGCATACAACGTACACGCAATACAAAACCCTCGCAGGGTAAAGCTCTAAAAGTCATAGGGGCTGGTAGCAATTTACAGGGACTTGATTTATCACGAACCAATATTTTGGCAAAGTCCAATCTCCAAGGGGCTAACCTCTCTAAGACAAATCTTTCTTGTGCTAATCTTTCTTGTGCTAATCTTAGAGATGCAAATCTTAAAGGAGCTGATCTTACACAGGCTGATTTTGGGGGTGCGAATCTTCAAGGGGTTGACCTCCATAAAGCACGTCTTCAAGGGACTAACTTCCAAAACGCCACGCTTCGTGGGGTGAACGCCCAAGGTACTCACTTCTATGGGGTAGATTCCCTAAAGGCTGACCTTTCAGGGGCTAACCTTCGAGGAGCCACCCTAGAACAAAATCGGTTTGAAAATACATTATTCAGGGATACCAACTTAGAACATACGGCTTGGCTCAATAATAGATTTGGGGCTACAGATTTTACAGGTGCAAAAACTCAGGGTGCCAGAGTAAGAAATTATGATTATGGTGCCTCAGGGAAACCATCATTGCCATCTCAAAAAACAGGCATGAAAATACTACCCCCCATAATTGGGTTTGCTCCTAAAACATTTTTGCCATTGACACCTGCAGAAGAGGCAAACGAATTTGAGCGTATAAAAAAATTAGCAAATAAGTCAGGCATTCAAACACCCATTGAACTTGGCGATGATTTTGAGACCAATGGTTCTATCATTCGTGCTAATCCCAGCAAGGCTAAGGCATTAAGTGATGTGGAATTAACGTATGTCCTCCTGCATGAAAAAGGGCATGGTATTGTTCCATTAAAGGGAACAAAGGATGTTCCTGATGCAGAGCGTGTAAGGGCAGCTGTAGGTCATTCTACAGGGTCTAATATCCAGCATAATCACACAAAAGAGCTATTGTGTGACCAATACGCAATAGATCAGCTTTTTAATTTGGGATACCCCAGAAAAGAAATTCAACGAGCCTTTTACACGACTTTTAAGAGATTCGATGACAGTCCTAGCCGACGCTTGTCAAACTCGTCATCCCCGACGCATCCCAGCAATTGGGTACGCTACAAAGCGATAAGTCAACGTCTGAGAGAGCTGGAACGTGCCTCTAAAGCATCTTAGTAAGCCCTACGCATGGGTGTAGACACCGTTTTATCGTCGTTTGCGTATACGATATTTGCAGTATGTTTTTTTGGTTTGTTTTCGTTATAATAATAGATATTGTACTTCTTTTTTTAAATAATGTATTGCCTCAGTAGCTCAATTGGATAGAGCATTCGCCTTCTAAGCGAACGGTCGCAGGTTCGAATCCTGCCTGGGGCAATTTTTTATGCACTTTCTCCGCTTGAGACCTCAAAAGGATGTCCTGGACGTTGCATGGAGATTTCTGCGATACGAACGCCCTCACACTGAGTGACCTCAAACACAAGGTCTTCAAACATGACACGGTCTCCCACTTCGGGTTCTCGTCCTAGCATCCCAAAAACAAATCCCCCGATGGTTTTAAACGCTTCTTCGGGAATGTTTAACTGGTAGCGCTCATTTAAATCCCAAATATCAAATTTCCCTGGCACTAAGAGCGTCTCAGGCGTGACGAATTGCAAGGATTCTTCGGGTGTATCATGCTCGTCCCAAAGTTCTCCGACAATTTCTTCTAGTAAATCTTCAATGGTCACTAGTCCAACGAAGCCCCCATGCTCATCAGCGATGGCAGCCATTTGCATTTTATTACGCTTAAACTCCTCTAAAAGGTCACTGATGGGCTTGTTCTCAGGGTAAATGTCAATTTCTCTCAGTACATGGGTAAAAGAGGCAAGTTGTCCTTCATTATTACGAATGGCTGCAATGACATCATGAATATGCAATACGCCCACGAGGTCATCAATTTGTTTTCCATAAACGGGGAGGCGAGAGTGCTGGGTTTGTAACATTAAGTCCAGTGCCTCAAGCAGAGCTTTATCATGTTCAATCATGGTCACATCAGTACGAGGAATCATGATGTCTGAAGCCACTGAATGCGAAAACTCCTCAATATTGCGGAGCATTTGTCCTTCCCGAGGCTTGAGAATATGTGCTTGTTCTGCAACTTGAATGAGCTTTTCAAATTGTTCTTGCCACTGGTCCTCTGTGTCGTTGGCGAGTACTTCAACGAACACTTGTAACGTGTTGGGAAACTCACGCTGAATGGTCGTTTTGACACGTTCGGCGACATCATCCACTTCCTTGATGGGAATATCAGGGTCAACCTCAAGCACCAAATGCACAATGAGTCCTGAAAGACCTTGGTCAATGGTACGCAGCTCGGCGATGCGTGTGACCTCGTGTAACTGGGCGACGAGTTCTCGGATACGCTTTTCAGTCCGTTCGGGGGCGGCGGCTCCTGTGAGATGATTGCGATTATACCCAAAGAGTTTCACGGACAGGCTTAACAGTAAAAAAGCGATAATGATAGAGGCAAGTGCGTCAGGTACATGGGCGTATGTTTTAGGAAGTACCCCAAGGTGTAACGCCCATTCAGTACCCTGTACCGCAATCAGTGCCACGAAAGCCCCCACTAGTGCGAGTGTGTCTTCGTAAAACACAAATCGCGTGGTCGGGCTTTGTACTTGAGCAATACACCGCCAAGCGGTTAAAAAGGTTTCTAGCGGATGACGGGTTTTAATGTCAAGTTCTTCTAGTACTGCCCTAGAAGCTGTGAGAACGGCGACAATTTCAAGTATCACACTGACGCTTAAAATAACCACTGACCACATGGCATGTTCGCTTGCCACAGGGTGCAATAGCCTGTCAACCCCCATCCAAAGGGAATAAAGGGCAGATAAAAACATGATAACGGTGGAGAGCAACGCCCATAAATTAGTCTCTAGCCCATAACCGAAGGGGTGAGACCTATCAGGTGGGCGGTTACCCTGTGTGACACCAATGAGTAATGAGCAGCTGTTAAATGCGTCTGCGGCAGAGTGTAGCCCTTCGGCGAATAAGGCACTACTGTGCGTCACGTATGAGGCAACAAACAGCTTAATTCCTGCAATGACAAGGTTCAGTCCGAAAGCCCATAAAATAGCATTCAAGGCAAAGTGATAGGCAGAGCTTTGCGTCGCTGTTCCTTGACTTGCTGAAGAGACTTCTCCTAGGGGGTCAGAGCCATGGTGAGGGGAAACACTAAGGATATGACTGGAGGACGTGCTACCATGATGTACTGCACTACTAGACACTGAATGAGGAAAAGGGTGGGGGTCCATAGTCAGGAAGAAAAAATTGGGTTGGCTTGACCAACAGGGCAACAAGGAGAAGCGACACCTAAAAAACTTTGAAAGGCGAGGTCTTTTCAGGGCGTGAAGATAAAACGATTAACTTCAGTATACCATACTTTTACATTATCAAGAAAAAGCAATCCTTAAGACTCCCTTAAATATAGGGGGTTAATAGGGGTGTCTGCTGGCAGGTGTCTCAAACATGAGTGGTAGATGTTGATGTTGTATGTGAGCAAAGAAAGCTTTAAGTGCTTGGCTTGCTTGTTTGTAGTTTGGGCAGTACCTTTGAACCAAGTGCCAGAAGGCAGGGCTATGGTTTGGGTGTACTAAATGACATAGCTCATGAATGACCAAGTAATGCAGTAAGGGTTCAGGAATCCCTGTTTGAGGTAAGGCATAGCGGGAGAGGGTCATGATGCCTGTGGTGACATTCATTTGTGCAATGCGTGTTTTTTTTGCATGTCCTAATCGAAGCCCTCGGTAGTGGGGATGGGCGAGCGTTTGATGATTGATGCCTTGAACCCATGCCTCAAGCTGATGAACCGAGTCAAAGATAAGGTGTGGGATGGAAGGGTCTGGTTGAAAGCTATGATAGGGCGTGAGGCATCTACTGTCTTTCAGTTTGCGTCGATAGGTTTGCTTAAAAAACCGTGGTGCAAGCTCTTGAGTGATTTGAATGAGCTGAGCGTGTCGACTAGGCTTGAGCCAAGTTTCTCTGCAACTTACTTTAAGATGAAGGATGGAAGAGGGCATCTTGGTCTGCGGTGCAACCATGCCAGAGCTAACCCTCATAGATGTTTGGGTTAGGGTGCTTAAGCCTTGCCATTGTGCTAGAGATAATGAGGCATCATGGCTTTCTGAGTGCCAACGCATCTCCACTGTTTGGCGGTTTTTTGTCCCATGATAATGCACCAGTAGGGTCAGCGTTTCGATATCAGAAGGGGAGGATGTTGCACGCCTTTGGGGTGTGATATTTCCAAGTGTTACCTCAAAGCTTTGAACAAGTATCTTGGCTTGAGTGCGCTGAGAGTCTGGTGGTTTTAAAGGCTTTTTGAGTGCCTCAAAGAGCTGATAGAGCATGGCATGCCATCGCTTGGGTTGAGTGAGTGTCGTGTGATGTATGATACCCTGCGATAAACCCCTTGAATTGTCAGAGGTATCTCAAGCGTTTGAACAACACACAGTGTATCACGCTACTACTTTAAGGGGTGCTACGTCAAGAGAAACCCTTTGTGGTAATGGGCTAGCATGGTCTTCTAGGGTTGATGTGTTTATCCGTTTAATGGTGGGTATGTTTTTTGTTGGTGCTTGCTATCTGCGATGGCTTCTTTCACAATATGATGATGATACAAGATTTCCCTCCTCACTTTTCTCCGCATGAACCCTCTGAAACAGAAGAGCCTCTGTTGCAAGATGGGTTAAGTTCTTTGTCTAAGGAAGCTTCCCTTGAAGAGATTTCGGGTGTGTTACAGCCGTCACTCGTGGCTCCTGTGACAGAAGAAGACCAAGCAGCAACCTTGCTTTGGCTTGGACAGCAACAGCTTATGCAGGGGCATGATACTTCGTTCACCCATGCCTCATCAGACACCGTGACTTTGAGTGTTTCTGCCTTAAGTGAGCTAGACACTTTGCGAGTACGGCAACGAGTCTTAAAGTTGATTCAGGAAATTGAGTCATTAAGAGGGTATCAAGCACGGTTTGAGCGTGCAAGAAAAATTAAAACGTTGCATCAGTTAGGCTCTCAAGTGGCCCTGTGTAAGGTGTTGTTACAGGCGTTTAAAAAAGCAACCTCTCATGAGGCACATCAGTTACTCTCGGAGATGATGTTAGAAGTTGGTACTCTTGAGTTACTTCAGGAACCTTTATGGGCGTTTATTAAAGACCCTCAGCCGACGGATGAAGTCAAAGATTGTGCGAATTTAATTCTAAGGCATTTGGGGGATGAGTCTTCCTCTGAGGCATACATGGTGTATTTGGCAGACCCCAATAACCTTGTGTACCGTGAAACAGAGCGGATGTTACGCCAAGCGAGTGAAAACCCTGAAGCCCTTGTGGACTTTATTGATTTTCTGGTGACCTTGGCACCTGATGAACAAGTAGAACTGTTGGATACCATTCTTGAAAATAAAGAAGCGACCCGTCAGTATGCCAATGCCATGGCACAGGTGCTTTGTGCCTTAATTGATTATTATCCTCAGGGACCCATTACAGATTATTGTTTGAAAGCGTTGACGCATTTCCCTTCCTATAGTTTAGGCATGTGGTTATCACGTACACAGGAAACCCTTTCGGCACGCTCTGAACTTTTGACACGCTATTTAAAGCAGTTGCAAGCAAAAGTTCAATTGGGTGGGTTTGCCTCTAAGGGGGGAAGTTATGAAGAGGAAAGTAACCTTCAAGCGTGGCATACCATGGTACAGTGTTCTCTTCCCACAGTGTGTTATATGACGCTTCCCGATGGCGAAGGGGATCAAGCACTACTCATGGTCAGACAGTATCATTTGGAACCCGAAAATGCTTCAGTCCCTGAGAAGGCTCGGGCTCAGAGACTTTTGGGTGAGGCTACGACGTACGCCAATGTGTTAAGTGTTGCCTTTAACACAGAACAAGGGATTATCGATTGCTTTGGAATCTATGAATTGAGTGAAGAAGAGCTTGAAAATGTCTATGAGCGTTTTCAGTCTGCGAATCAACGCTTTGCCGTGCCTGCTGAAATTGGGGCTTACTTTATTCGTTCGGCAGAATATGCTTCTCGTGCGCAACAAAAACCCATTCCCTATGAGTTTAGTGCATGGCAGGTACTACTTCAAGACCTTGTAGAACAGCCTTTGGACATGCCTCAAGATATTCCTTGCCCTATTCAAGACCGCACCCTGATGGAACGAGTATTTTTTGAGTTTCTTGAGGAACAACAAGATTTGCAACACTGGCATTGGAGTGCCTCGGCACGTCTTTCGTTGCGTCCGCCTCACTTTGCACAGCACCCTCAGCAAGTCGCTTTGTGGGATGAGACCCAAAAACAACATTGGCTCATGCAGATGCCTCAAGCCATGAGTGAACTCTTACGTTTGTTACCCGAGTCTCAGCCAAAGTGGAGCCTGTTTTTACGGGATAGCTTGAGCCGTTTGGCCTCAGAGCTTGCCTTAGATGCTCGTTGGCGTTTGTTGCTTACCCAGAATATTGGTAAAACCATTGCCTTGCTAGATAATGCAGATGCGGGACAAAGTGGCTACAGTCCTGTGGCTATCCTTATTGTGCGTACCCTATTACTAGAGGCCTTCCATGCCCTTAAACAAGAGCTTGCCCCAAGTAATACGGAAGCACTTGAGCAGGCATTCCAAACCCTATTAACGCTTCCTGCTTTACGATGGATGCCTCAAAAACATGTGCTTGACCGAGTGTATGATACGGTAGAGTCGTTGAGTAGTGACCCTCTTCAAGAGCCTGATTATCCTTCTGAAATGGCACAGAAAACGGCCAAAAAATACCCTGCATATCTGACTCCCGAGCAGGTAGAGGCACTAGACCTTATCTTGCATGCGGTACAAATTGCATGGAAGTATCCTTTACCTTTGCCTACCTTTACGATGCAAACCAAGGCAGAAGCTTTGAAAGAAAAAGCCTCTCGTAAAGAGAATATCCGCTTATTATCTCGCCCTGTGTCTGCTCAGATCCCAGCCCATGAGCAAGTTGTCGCTTCTTCTGATGAGGCTCTTCCTCAGGCTCAAATGCTCCAAGACGAAGCGTCTCATGCCATGGCAGGTGTGACGGATGCAGATAGTACCTCTGACACCTAAAGAGTTAGTGTCATACCCTAAGGTAAAGGTGGTTGCCAGTCTTGCATTTCATGCTCATGTTCCACATCGTAACCATCTGGAAAAATAGTGTTATTATCCCAAAGATTTTTTCCTTCGACTTTGATTGCTTTTGTTAATAACTCGGTTTGAATGTTATCTTTTTCTTTTACGAATCCTTGAAGTTCATGGGCATCTCTTAAGTTAGCTCCTGAGATATTCATGCCTCTAAGGTAATCAAGTTTGGTTCCTAAGTCGTCGTGATTGGGAAGACTGAGCCTTATATTTCTCATATCGGCATAAAAACAGATTGTGTCTTGTAGCTTAGTCCCTTCTAAGTTGGCATTTCCTAGGTGAACGTTGATAAGCTTGGCACCCCTTAAGTCTGCTTGATTGAGATTGGCATCTTCTAAATGGGTGCAGAAAAAAATTGATTTTGTTAAATTAGCCTTTTGGAGAGAGGCACCTCGCATATCACATTCTGAAAAGTCTACACCAGGTGCATGGAGGGTATCTAACCTTGCACGCACAAAACCTTTTCCTTTGACATTTTTTAGGTTTTGATTCTCTTTTCCTGCATATACTTGATACAGATTCCAGCTGGCATCGTGAAAAAAGCTGTGGTCAATGTCTCTAAAATCAAAGTTAAGGGTTGCCTCAATGGCTTCAGGTAAGTTACGTTCAGCTAATATTTCAAAAGCCCGCTTAATATCTTGGTAAGGCTTGGTGCTATAGGATAATCCTGAAGAGGCAACACTTTTCATATAAGACTCATCATAAAAGAAGCTTTTCTCTTCTACCATGCTCACATGCTGAGCATGGTACTTAATAAAAGATACCAATAATTGTACAATCCGTCTTCCCATGGTCTCAGGGTCGTCTCTCATGAGTTGCTCTAAAAGGACTAATGCCCCTTCTCTTGCTGTGCTGTTAGATGGATTCAGTAATTCTATGCTTTTGGTTAGTAGATTATTACGCTGTTCTATTCGGTTATTCTTTTGGGTTTCTCGCCAGTTTAGTAAAGCTGCTATACCTACTAATGAACTGCATAAAGCTGTCAAAATACTAACCATATTTGTTCTAAATGCTCCAATAAGAGTAAGGGCGTTTTTAAGTGCTTCACCGTTTCCTTCTTTTGCCTTTTTAATGTCTTCAAGGTTAAGAAGTTTCCCTTCAAAGCAATAAGTATAGATACTTTCAGCATTAAAAATGCTAATCAATGAAACAACTAGAACCAATATTGCAAAAACGATTGAGAGAAGAGGACAATTTTTTTTGAATTTCCCCCATAATGCTTTGAGTTTTTGCCATTTCTCCGTGAGAAGAATAAACCAAATAATCAGCTTCGCAGTAAAATAGAGTACTCCTAGAAAGAATACCATCATAAATATCATTTTGATTTCCTTTCATGAAGCTTTAGTGTGCAACCCCACGCAGGCTTTGCCAGGTATGAATGCCCTCTGTTTGGGCATAAAACGAGAGTTCTTCCGTGATGGTTTTAAACACACTGGGGCTTTGGAAGCAAGAGGTACCTACTTGTACCAAGCTTGCCCCTGCCATCAGGAAGGCAAGCACATGGTCGGCTTGGCTTGCACCCCCTACCGCTATGATAGGGGTATGAGGAAAGGCTGCATGGAGTTGCCATACCGCATGGAGTGCAATAGGAAACACTCCTGGCCCACTATAGCCGCCTGCAATACGGGGTAGAATAGGCTTTTTACGGGTGATATCAATTGCCATGCCCATCACGGTGTTAATGGCTACAAGACCCTCTGCTCCCGCTTCAACAGCAGCAGCACCTACCTTTACAATATCCACCGCATTCGGGGTTAATTTCACCATGATAGGTTTGTGGGTGACTTCTTTCACGGCTTGTACCACATCGTTCACCCACACGGGGTTACTCCCAAAGCTTGACCCGCCATGGTCTACATTGGGACACGACAAATTAAGTTCTAGCGCACTCACACACGCATGATGTTCATGGGCTTGGACGGTTTGAATCAGGGTTTGAAATGCCTCATTGCTGTAGGCGGAAAGGCTCAATACTAATGGGACGCTATGGCTGTGCCACTCGGGAATGGTGGTTTCAAGGGCAACATGGATGCCAGGGTTTTGAAGCCCGATACTGTTGAGCATTCCCATGCCAGGTAGTTCCACGGTACGGGGGAGGGCATTCCCCACTCGTGGCTCAGGGGTGACGGTTTTTGTGACAAGGGCAGAGAAATGGTCTTTTAAAGGGTACATTCTGCCGAAGGTTTCAGGGTTGAAGGCGCCTGAGGCATTCATCAAGGGAAATGGCCCTTGACAGAGTGGGTCAAGAGGGTGAGGGGTGGTGAGCTTGAGTGCGAATCCTGTAGCGTTTGAGCCTGAAGGAGAGGAAGCGAGATGAGACATATGGTAGAGAACCTTTTGATGAAGTTTGAAGACGCTGGAAGATGCTTAAATGACAGACCATGCCTATCAAAGGACCTGTGGCATGAGCGACCCTATACTTTAGAATGGCGTGCTGTTAGGGTTTACAGCAGTCAGCGGCATGAGATAAAGGAGGGTCAAACGAGTGTTGAGGACCTTGGGGTGTCCATAACAGAGCGTCTGCTGAAAAGACAGGACCTTCCGTACAGGCACGCTTAGGCGAGGCATCGGGTGAAGAGGCAACGACACATCCAAAACAGGCTCCTGTGCCACAAGGCATATGATTTTCAAGCGAAACAAACGTTTGAATATGAGGGGCTTTCTTTTTTAGGAGTGTCACCATGCTTGCCATCATCGGGTTAGGACCACACACGTAGGCATGGGTGTAGGTGTGAAAGCGTTCGGTGTCCCACGTTTCTAAAAGCATCCCAAGATGCCCATGAAAGCCATACGAGCCGTCATCGGTTGCAAAGCTCAGGTGTGTGCTTGGAACCAAGGACTTTAAGGCATCCTGCATACCAAGGCTTTGACCATTCCTAGCACCATAAGCACAGTAAGGTGTGCCTTCTATGCCATGACGCTGGGCGTAGGCTGCCAAAAAGTAAAGGGGGGCAAGTCCAATGCCTCCTGCCAGTAGGAGGGCTTTGTCCATGGTGTCAGGGAGTGCATGAAAAGGATGCCCGAGGGGTGCAAGAAGCTGGGTGGTGTGTCCTTCTTGCCACGTGGTCATTTCATAGGTGCCACGTCCTGCCACTTTGTAGTAAATATCCAGTGTGCCTTCACTAGGGTTGACATCCCAGAAGCTGAAGGGTCGTCTGAATTGAAAGGCGGTTTCGTCTTTCAGAGACAGCATGAAAAACTGTCCTGGTTTAAACCTTGCTAAGACCGATTGTGCTTCGTAGGTCTCATTGCGTAAGGTCATGAGCCATAAGCCTTCTCCGACACATGTGTTACTGAGAACCTGCATGGGGAGGTCAAATAAAGAAGGGGTAAAGGTTTGAGAATATTCGGAGGAATGAGAAGTTTGTAGGGTCATGAGGGTTGAGGGAATGACATCGTCTTGACTGGAAGGAGGTAATAAAAAAAAGAGGATATCTTAAGGATGGTATCAGGTCACACACACAAGACCTAATGAGGGATATCAATCAGAGAAGTACTTCCTTTTAAAGGGGAGGATACACCTGCTATCGTATGATGGGTGCTTGCGTGAAAAGACGTTTACTTTTCTCAGGCAAGTAAGGAGAAAGCCTCTCGTTACCTCTCCTTTTTTATTGTATACTAAACTTACCTAAATATAATGCCTCATGCGTTTAACTTCCATGTGTCTGTGCGTTTGTCACGGCTTATTGCTACTTTGACGAAAGATTTTGTGCGTGACGCTTGCTCCTCTATCCCGCTCTATTGACCTCGGTACTCACACTGCCCATGCACTAGCCTTTGGGTGGCTGCAGTCACTTTACGCTTTGGTGACGGTATGGCAACTGACACAAGAAGAAGCCCAGCATGCACGTCATGTGACAGGGCAATCTGAGGTATTGAACGTCCAGTGTGAGCTATCTCATCATGCCTTGACGCAAGTATGGCAACATGCACTTGATGCGTTGCTTCCTCGCTTAGAGACGCTGCTTGAGGCTCCTAGTGCTGAGGCGTGTCAGCAGTATGCAGCCCTGTGGCATGAGGTACAACCTTCGTTACATCAGGCACTCATGCCTTTTGTGCCTCATACCCCTTGGCAAGCCCCTCAGGCTTTGGGGTATGCTACATGTTTGGAAACCCTTTTGCATGTGCAGCCAGGCACCACGCCTGTGGCTGAACGCTCTGATTTTTGGCCTTACACTTCTTGGATGCTTAGTTTAAACGCCTCCCCAAGAGAAACGTTCTCAACATTGCCTTGGGCGAGCCTCGCAATGCAGGACGGACACCCTGTGCTAGAGCTGCAAGGAGAGTGTGGGCATGGTGCCTTAATACAGTCGGTGTCCCCTTTCCTCATTACTGCCCCGCAAGCATGGCTTACTCAGGGAACCACTCGGTATCTTGAGGCACTGGCTTCATTGCTTTTGCCCGTGCTTCAAGCACGCGCCCCTCAATGTCGTGAGCGTATTCAAGCGTTTGAGCAAAAGTACACGACCGAAAAAACAAACCAAGCCATTTCTACCGCATTAGAAACGCCTTCGACGCATCAGCGTGTCATTGAAATGTTGACGTTACTCTTGGGTGTCATGCTCTGGGGGGTGCCGTATGCGTGGAGTCTTTGTTATCAAGCATGGCAAGCCACTTGGCAAGGCGATAAACAAGCGTATACTTGGCTTAACCTGTATGAACCTTTGATTGCAAAGGTGTTACAAACGACCCTTGCTCAGGAAGACCTTGCCTTGGTGACTCCTGCCGAAATGGCATGTTTTACGGCTTGGCGTGGTCATTGGCAATGCGTTCCCCCCATATTTTCTGTACCTCCCACTCAGGCAGAGACGCTACACGATGCCCTCTGGGTCAGTATGTCCGAGGCTCTACAGCCCTTTATGGCACAGTACCCTTTCTTTAAAACGGTTCGCACAGGGTTGAAAGAAACCTCGCTCCTGCATCTGGTGCAACGCTTTCAAGAAGGTGTGTTGCCTTGTGTTGTGCCTGCCTTGGAGGTAGTGAACACCCATGCGTTGTTTGAATCTTTCTCTCAACCAGAAGTCTCTCGTCCGTACCACACCATGACATTCTTTAAAGAGCGTCCAGTGGCACCCTTTGATATTCTAAGAGCTTATGTGTTCACCATGATGCAAGACGCATTAGCGGTAAGTTCACCCTCTGCCCTTGGTGACATCACCCATGATGCCACAAGAGAGGATACAACCCTCATGGCACAGTGCCAAAAACCTCAAGCATTTCAGCAAGGCGTTCAGGCTTATGCTTGGCGGTTAAGTGTACTCCATAAAGCCCTTGAAACCGTGTCCATTCATCAGGCACTGGTGGCCTCATGAAGACAAAGAGCCTTTTTTGATGCGTTTCTTTTTGAATGGAGCCTTTTAGGTATGACGTTGCTACATGAACAGCAAATTATGGAACGCTTAGTGCATCCTCATCCTGACCAACGCCTTGTGATGACTCCCCTGGTGGCACCTGAGGCACAGCTAGGACCTTCTTCAATTGATGTTCGACTTGGGACAGAGTTTCAACTGCAAGAGCGTAATATTGAAGGAGTGATGCATCCTATGCAGGCACTTCAAGCCATGCATCCTTCCGCCGTAAACGAGTATACCAGCGCGTATTGGGTGAAACCTCCTGCGAAGCGGGTAGGGGGTGCCATGAAAACCGTGGTTGCTTCTATGACACAACCCTTTATTTTGCATCCTGGTGAGTTTGCCCTTGCGTGTACCTTGGAACATTTTCAAATTCCTCTTGACCTTGCAGCCCGTCTTGAAGGACGCAGTACGTGGGGACGCTTAGGGCTACTGATTCATGCCACGGCTGGGTTTGTTGACCCTGGCTTCCGAGGGGCTTTAACGTTTGAATTGGCAAATATTAGCCATGTGCCTTTGACGCTGTATCCAGGGGTGAGAATTGCTCAAATGTGTTTCTTCCGTTCGGATGCCGTCACGCAACTACCCTATCATCAGAAAAAATATACGAAATACAGCTATCAGCCTGGTGCCAAGGCTTCCGCCTATTACCAAGACCCTGAGTATGCTCAGATTGCCAAGTATCTTTCACGCTAAAGCGTCATTCAGACATGTCTTCTGAATGTCTTGACTAACACCAACGGATACACGCCATACGTTTATCCCTGTAAGTCTTACGGACATGTGCTATGGTTTATCATGACGTTTCAGGAGAATACATCTGCCATGATGGCACACTCGCCTTTTTCTCAGTCTGTGAAAGCGTGGCAAGGAAAACCCTCGGTACTGGATGAACAGTACGGTCAGGTAGAACAGTACCTTGCCCAACAGTATGTTGAAACGCTTCAAACTCATGGACAGTCGCATATTGTTCAGAATGATACCGAAGTGATTCGAGATGCCCTAGATGCGCTTGCTTACCAAAATATGCTCCATAAGCCTGCATTGCTTTCTCAGGGGCTTTGGCAAACCCACCCAAAATGGCGTAAAGCCACCATTGCTATCCAGCAAGGATTGTAACCTTCTTATTTCTAAGGTATAAACTTGCTATCAGTTTTTAATACTTTAGTGTATGCTGTGTAACATTAAAAAGAGTTTTTATAAATATTAAGGAGTAAAAAATGAAAAAATTTTCTATTTTTCTTACAGGATTTTTTTTGTTATTGACTTTAAAAATAACGACTCTCGATCACCCTTTGGTTGTAATGGCTGATATGAGTCAGCAGGAAGTATTAGAATCTTATGCACAAGCTATTGCCAGTCATCCAGATGATGCACAACTGTATCACAACCGTGCCCACTTCAAAGAGCGTGTAGGTGATTATCAGGGGGCTTTGCAAGATTATGATAAAGTGGTTCAGCTTGATCCTAATAACGCAGTTCCTTACAATAATCGTGGGAATGTGAAGTTTAAACTAGATGATTACCAAGGAGCCTTAGCAGACTATACCCAGGCTATTCTACTTCAGCCTAAATATATGGCTGCTTATAATAACCGTGGTAATGTAAAAAAGCGTATCGGTGATTATCAAGGAGCCTTGGCAGACTATACTTACGCCATTAAATTTGCCTCTAATCCTGCTGAAGTTTATGATAATCGAGGTCTTTTAAAGGAGGATCTCAAAGATTATCAAGGGGCTTTAGACGATTATAATAAGGCGATTGCTTCTAATCCTGCTTTGTTTCTGGCTTACTACCATCGAGCAAATATGAAGCTTGCTTTGAGGGATGTTAAAGGTGCTTTAGAGGACTATAATACCACCATTGCTTTGTATCCTACTTATGGTAAGGCTTATTATAATCGTGCGATTATTTATGCAGTACTGAGAGATAAACCCAAAGCATTCGCTGATATTAAAAAAGCAAAACAACTATTTCATGCGTCGAATGACACTGAAAACTATCAAAGTGTTTTAGAACTTGAGAAAAAAATGATTGCAGATCTGGGTGAGGAAGCATTGTAATTGCTTTGCGTCTTTGTTAGATGCCTTTATTTTTGCGAACTGACCGCTACTTCCTATATTTCTACCAGCCATGGCGGGTGAAGTTGGGGGAAGGTACAAAGAGGAAACAGGCACTTTCCTCTGGGGTCAGGAGTTGAGTTTCCTCGTTAAACTTTACGCCAAGCCGTTGAGGGGCTTCTAGCCATGTAAGGCTATCACGCATGAGGGTGGTATCAGGTATCAAGATCCCTCCTGCACCGTAACGGTGTAGGGTCTGGGTGGTGGCTTCTGTCGCCATGTCTTGCAAGGTCAGGCTTAGGGCTTCGGTCAGTTCGCCAAGGAGTCCGTGCAGTAATAAATAATCATGGTAGCGGTCTTCTTGAAACCATTTGCGTGCCACCTCTGAGATAGTCTGTCCAAGCGTGACACACCCGTGTATCCAAGCTTCTCCGTCTGGGTGTACCCATTGTGCCAAGTGTTCGGGCGTGGGAAGGTCAGTGGCAAGGGGTAAGTGCCATACGCCCAAACGTGAGGTTTCTGAGGGGTCATGGTGGTTAAACCAGTGCAGTTCAGGTAAACTACGAGGGTCTTTCGGCTGATACGCTTTTACCCAAAAGGTACCCCATAGTGCTTTGGGGGCAAGGGTCTCTGAAACTTCAGGGTGTGTTAGGATACGGTGAAGATGCTCGTAGAGTCCTTCTTTTGTTGCCCACTGGGCGAGTGCTTCTTGATACTCAGGATGACTCCGCTTGGGTAGGTGTCCTTCAGGAGGAGTATAACCCCAGTGGCTGATGAAAAGACGTTCATAGGCAAGTCTCGGCAGTAAAGCCTTGGGCGTAAACGTGCTGAGGGGCTGTACTCCTAATGGAAGACGAGGGGCAGGGGTGAGGGTGTTACCATGATGTTGCCCAATAGGGATGGCAGGCGTGATACTGACAGTGGGTAGTGCGTGAAGGGTGAGCGTTGAAGGGGAGGGTTGGGCGTTAAGTGCCTCGGTGATAGTATCTTGATGCTCGGGTGAAATAGAGACTTGATGATACGCCTGTTGGCGTTCGTCTAGGTACTGTTGAAAGGAGCCTGCCATAATGCGTCCCATGAGGTCGAGGCTTTCAAAGGCATCTTTCACGTATGCCACTTGATGGGAAGGGGCGTACGCTTGGTAACAATCTGTTTCTACGTAGGCTTGGGTTAGGGCAGCACCACCTAAAAACACGGGGATATTCAACTTTTTTTCACCCATGTACTGTAGGTTTTCACGCATAATCACGGTGGACTTTACCAGTAGCCCTGACATGCCAATGGCGTGAGCTTGATGGGCTTCAGCCGCTTGAAGTATGGCATCAATCGGCTGTTTAATGCCTAAGTTAATCACCTTATATCCGTTATTCGTAAGGATAATATCAACCAAGTTTTTCCCAATATCATGTACATCCCCTTTGACTGTGGCAAGAATGACGGTTCCTTTGTGTTGTCCTTCAGCTTTTTCCATGTAAGGCTCTAGGAACTTCACGGCAAGCTTCATGGTTTCGGCGGACTGTAACACAAAGGGAAGCTGCATTTTCCCTGAGCCAAAAAGTTCTCCTACTACTTTCATGCCATCCAGTAATAGCGTATTGATAATCTCTAAAGGGGCGTAATGGTTTAGGGCAAGGGTAAGGTCTTCTTCTAGTCCCTTTTTAAGTCCGTCGACAATACGTTGTTTTAAACGGTCTTCTAACCTCTCAGGTAATCGAGAGCTTGCAGACTGTGTGCTGCCTGCTTCGTCTTGAAAGAGGGCAATAAACTTTTGTAGCGGGTCGTTTTCTGGTGTAATGGGTTGCGAGGGGTCTCGTTGGTCATAGATCAGGTCAAGGGCAGCGGTTTGCTGTGCCTCAGGAATCTGGTGCATGGGAACAATTTTACTGACATGAATAATTGCCCCTGTCATGCCACGTTTGACGGCCTCATGCAAATACACAGAGTTTAGCACTTTTCGTGCCGTGGGTTTTAACCCAAACGAGATATTTGATAACCCTAGAATAATCTGTACCTTGGGCATGGCGTGATGAATCATTTCAATGGCTTCAAGTGTCCAGAGTCCCAGTTTGCGGTCGTCTTCATTGCCTGTACAAATGGTGAAGGTAAGAGGGTCAATCATGAGGTCATGTTCGGGGAGCCCGAATTGTCCGCAGGCAAACGCCCTTAACCGATCGGCAATGGCAAGCTTACTTTCAGGCGTTTTTGCCATGCCCTCTTCGTCAATGGTGAGTGCAATCACAGACGCACCATGTTTTTTGGCAAGCAGCATCCGCTTTTCTGCGGGTGCTTCGCCGTCTTCAAAGTTAATACTATTGATAATGGCTTTTCCGCCGTAGTGTTCTAAGGCACGTTCTAGGACAGGGTACTCGGTAGAGTCAATGACAAGTGGTATGGTACTACTACCTCGGAGTTTTTCAATGAGGGTGGTCATGTCGCTAAGCTCATCTCGTCCTACGTAGGCAACGCATACATCAAGGGCATGTGAGCCTTCTTGTGCTTGGTCTCGTGCCATGGCAACGCAGGTATCCCAATCTTCCTGAGCTTGGGCTTCTCGGAAGGCTTTTGAGCCGTTTGCATTACAACGCTCTCCAATGGCAAAAATGGTATTTTCTTGGGTAAAGGTCATCGCATGGTATAAGGAAGCCACACCCTCTACGGGGTGAGGATGACGAGGCGTAAGGGCTGGACGATGCTGAAAGAGGGTTTGAATGGTTTGAGAGGGTTGAGGGAGTGCTGGGGTCGTTTTGGTGGGGGCGTGGTTTTGTGCCATCTGGGATAGCATGGTATGGAGG
>JBJTUH010000099.1:0-14399 GCA_046080605.1 Vampirovibrionales bacterium | reverse complement strand
TGCCCACGTCCCTCAACGTAAGTGGGTTACTCAAGTGGTTTTGGACGAGCAAGAAATGGAAGACTCCTCTCATATGATGATGAGCTTGAGTCAGTATGTTTGTAAGGGAGGACACATGACCCCTGTCAAACATCGTCAAATGCCTTACTTCATCCGCCAACTTGCTCAAGAGTGGGGATTGTTTGATGGTGCAGTGCGTTTCCGTTCAACCCCTTGGGTGGTAGGCGATGAGCTAGCGTTTGACCAGTTTCAACGCTTTTTGTTGTCCTCTGAGCGTACCTTGCCTGTACTGGTGATGACCTATGACCGAGATGCTAGAACGCCCTTGCTTGACCCTGAGTTTTTGCATCACTATTTATTAGGGATTGCCCATGTTGTTGTGCTTCAACCCCAAGTGACTTATCTACTAAGTAACTTGCTAGGTAAGGAGTTGTCAGTGTTCCACGGGGCATTGCGTTGGTACAACCCTCAGTTGAAACTTTCTGATGACCCGTTGCGTCATAAATTGTTGCTGAATCAGAGTATTCGTCAGCGTATTATGCACAACTACACAGGGCATATTGATACAAACTTACAGCGTGAGTTTGAAATAGAACTTGTAGAACGTGCGTGTACAATGGTTACGGGATTACTGCGTCATTCACCGCATTTAACCCTTTACTCAAGTGTTAAAAAATATCAGCAACAAAACCAGCAAACACGCTCTTTGCAAGAAAAAAGCTCAAAGAGTCAGGAAGGCTTAGAAGATGTTGCGACGTTGTTAGAGCGTATTACCGAGTTAGAAGAAGAAAATGCTCGTTTAAGGCAAGCACTTCCTTTGTTTAAATAAGGCATACGCTTTACGCAATAGTGCTACTTTGTGTTTGGTCAAGAGGACGGAAGACCCTTGCTTTTCCTGTGGGGTAATTCACGTTCAGCTTGGAAATATGGTCACTGGCTTCTTTCCACTCACCATTTTCTTGTCCTAACACGGTAGCAATATGCCCATGGGGTTTTCCTTCTCCACGGTCATACACCACAATGTCCCCAGGCTTCACAAGTGTAGGCAGTTGTTGAGGTGGTATCCATCTGCTGGGAGTCACTTCTTTAAAATCAGGGCGTTTTGCGAGTTGGTCAGCTGCCATGTAGGCAGATGCTCCTGTAAGGTTAATGCCCATACGTTGTGCTGCACGGGCAACCCCTTTGTAACACCAGCCTGTGGAGTTCATTTGGGAAGCAATTTGTCGATTGAGCTGTGCTAGCATCATGCCACGCCGAGAAGGTGCTTCTGTTTGGTTGCCTGTGTTGGTGGGCGTTATGCCAGTGGTAGGGAACACTTGCTCAAGCGGGGAAGAACGCTGAGGTGCCATCGACGTTTGCGAGGGTACCTGTTGCGTGCTGGAGGTTGCTTG
Organism: Vampirovibrionales bacterium; assembly: GCA_046080605.1. GTDB lineage: Bacteria > Cyanobacteriota > Vampirovibrionia > Vampirovibrionales > JAJTHC01 > JBJTUH01. The sequence continues at coordinate 13,008 of JBJTUH010000099.1, read as the reverse complement.
GGCTTGTTGTTGTGCTTGGATGGCTTGTGCTACTTGCACAGGTTCTAATCCGTAACGCTGCATCAAGCTGTACAGGGCTGTGTTGATTTCAGATAAAATCTGGTTGGCTTCCTGCTCTGGAAGTAAGCCTGTTTGATAGAGTCTTACAATGTTTTGTCCCTGTTGATAGAGTTGATTGATTTTGCTTTGAGCCATTTGCTGTTCTGTGGCTGTAGTGGGTGGCACAACATTGGCATTTGGTGCCGTGCTACGGTTTATGGGTTGCATGGTAGGTGCTTGTGTGGGTGCCGATGTAAAGGGTTGAGCGATAGCTTCTTGAGGCATGCTCTGTACGCCTTGCGTGGGTGTTGAGGGTACTTGTTGAGAAGCTGCCTGTTCAACGGTTTGCATTTGTCCTTTTTTAGTGGCTGTTTGCTGTTGTGCTTCTGTCACGAGGGACTGTAATTGTGCCTCAATGCCTGGAAGTGCTGTGGCGGAGTCTTCCAAGAGTCCTCGGGTGCTTGAGGATAGCATGCTTAAATGGCTGTAATTGCTTCCATAGGGCATAGACTGTGTTGGATTAGCAGAGGTCATGGGCTGCATGGCGGTTTGATTGATGCCTGTTGCTGTCATGGGTTGCAGTGTAGGTTGTCCTATGGTGGGCTGTGCCATAGTGGGTTGAGCGAGCGTTGCTTGGGTAGGCACGCTGGACGTTTTGTTCAAGGGTTGTGTGGGCGTGCCATAGGGAAGTGAGGTTTGCTGAGAGGGTACTTGAGGTGGCGTTGCTTGTACTACGGTACTTGGGGACATCGCTACGTTTTGATTCATCGTACTAGGTTGTACGAGTGGAGCTGAGGGAGGAACCGTGGTTGCCATGGCGGGTTGCACCATGGGTTGTTGTGGTAGGGTGCTAGGTGCTACTTGCGTTGCGACGGGAGCCTGAGCGGTTTGTCCTTGAGAATTGGCTTGTTTGTAGGCTTGCATGAATTGTCCAGGTTGGTAGCGACTACTGGCACCATTGCCCGTATCATACAGTCCGCCAAGTTGTGCCACTGCACTACTTGTGCCTAGGCTATCTCCTACTTGTCCATTCCCGATAAAGCCACCTGTGGTATTTCCAAACCGACTTGCAAGCACGCTCACAGGCTCAATCCGTGTAGCACCTGCACGTTCCGCATTTTCTAGCCACCCTGATAATGGACGTACACTATAGGATAGTGTATACCCAGCGGGTTGACCACTAGGCACACCATAGTTTGTGGGTAAGGTTTGAAAGTTTACTTGTAATTGGGGGTCAGTATTCCAAGCGGGTGAATTAATGGCGGTTCCTACTTGGAAAGGTGTACTTGTGTGTGCCTTCTCTGCTTGAAAGGCTGTGAGTAATCCATCAAATGGGGCGATATTTGCTGCCCCTTGCTCAGGTAGTACACTGGAAAGAATGCTGTCTGTGCTAGTGTGTGCCATGGCGGGCTGAGTGTATGTTTGAGGTGAGAGCTGGACTAAACTGTCAAATCCAGGGGTTTCTGGGACGGGAATAAAGGTGCCAATCCCTTGATTGTTCCGAATATTTTGACTAGTTTGACGATAGAGAGCTTCTTCTAAAAAATTGGTTGCATCAACGGCGTAATTAACGGCAGGACTTGTGGTTAAACGCCATGTGTACCCTTGGCGATAGGTTGGCTGATAGCCGTAATGCCCTGGGTTTACCCAGTAGTCATTGGCTGTTTCAGGTTGTCCGTAGCGATTACCGATGGTCATCATGAGGATGAAACCCTTATGTTCCTATGAAAGTTTGTGTTGAAGAATACCCTGGTGTGTCAAAACGTGAATCTGTCAATATCAGTGAATAAGGGTGCTATGCTATACCACACGATTAATACGAGTTGCCTGCGGTGGTGTGGTATTGGCTGGCGTGTTAGTACCGTTGACAATAGGACTGACACCTAAAGAGGCTGCCGCCCAAGGGGTTGAAACATTGGCGGGAATCGTGTTGCCTACAGGTGCTTGCCCGATAGGGGTTGGCTGTGCAACAGGAGAGCCATTGGGTACTTGATAGGTGTAGTTAGGTGGTATGGGCCATGCTCCTTGATAGGGTGTAGGGGCATAGTATTCAGGTAATCCCACCTGCTTATTGATTTCGTTCAGGGTACCTACTGAAATGAGTTCTTCTAAATAGTTATGATTATTAATCAGTGCAGTGTCATAACTTGAAAATCCTGGAGGATTGAAAAGATAGTTAATCCCTGTACTACTTCCCGGAAAAGGGCTGAAGATAGGGCGTACTTGGTTTTGGTTGATGCCAGGAGGTACCAAAAAACCAAAGTAGTTACTCACCGCTGTATTGTACAATGAGTTCATCATCATGAGACGAATTTCTTCCTTACTGTGTTAAAGACCCCTAGGACAGTGTACTGTGGCGGTAGGAAGTCATGTATGCTATGTTTGAGTGTCTTTGAGTGTTTAAGCGTTATGCTCTATGATGAGCTTTGCCGTATAAACACTCACAAGCAGGTTACAAGACAAACCCTTACAGTGTTGTGTTCAATAGGATAAACACTTTTGAACGTTCTTTCTGTGTTGAAAAGATAGAAAAACACCCTAAAACGTGTGAGTTTTGTAACGCTATGTAACAAAAAGCCAAGTCAACGTTTTTGGAAAGCAATTTTATTCATGTGTGAGCGTTCATTGAATCATCTAAGAGATAGAGACCTTACCAGTGCCTTGAGAGTCATTAAAAACGCTATAAGCTGTTTGAGTATGAGAGAAAGAGACCTTTTACCATGATGAATACGATTGTTTCCAATTTCCGCCCTTTACCTCCTGGGGTTCGTCCTCCTATGGGACCTGAAGTAGGAAGTGCCTTTGCAACAGCTGATGCTCGTGCCGCATCTCGTGCAGGGCGTGTCTATCGTGAAACCTTTGCACCTGCCTGTCCTCCTCAAGGGGGGTGTGATGATTTGCAAGCATTGTTACCTCATTTAGGGAGAAAGAAGCATCATCAGGCTGAAAACCCAATGAAAACCATGCTGCCTATGATGATGATGATGATGTTTGCTATGACAAGTATGCAAGGTGGGGCTTCTGCTCAGGGTGGGTTCAACCCCATGATGATGATGTTTCCCATGATGATGATGGGTATGAATGACGGAGATTGCTCTGGCAAGTGTGATGCTCAGAAATTAGATGGTAATGCAACGCAAGCCATGCTTTTGGCACAAGCCAGTGCGGGTGCGTCTGCAGGTGCAAGAAGAGGCTCTATTCTAGGGGGTGGACAACCGTTTCTTCCTCCGAGGGGTGGTATGACCCCTCCCTTTCCTGGGCTGAAGCTTGCCTAGGGGTTGAGACTTAAACGTCAAGCTAAACACCAACGCTGATTGATTGATAATAATGACATGATACTTTATTCATACTGATTTATATTCACACACATAATACCCTCTCTTGCAAGTCAAGAGAGGGTTTTTTATCATACGGGTGGGGTTATCTGGCGTATGATACGTTCTACCCTTCATGCTATGTTACACTATAAATCATCCATGCATGTGTAGAGGATGCTTGCTTACTCTGTGAGCTTTTGAGTCTCATCATTTCCCATTTTTATTTTGCCACTTTTCGACGGTGTATAAAGTTCCCTATGAATGCTTCTGCTTTTTCTACGATTTCAAGTACGACGGTTTCTGATGCTTCTCAACGACAAGGAGTAGAGGCACTTGTCCAGACAGTTGCAACCTTACGTCATCCTACAGGGGGGTGTCCTTGGGATATTGCCCAAGACCCCGATACTTTGAGAAAATATCTTCTTGAAGAAGCCCATGAGCTTTTGGAAGTTCTTCATGACTATAGTCAAGTAAAGCAAGCTCATGCAACGAGGGTACCATCAGACGTTTCCTCTTCCCTACCTTGCCCGATGCCTCAAGCTTGGCAAGACCATTATAAGGAAGAGCTTGGCGATGTGTTGCTTCAGGTTTTACTGCATAGTCAGATGGCATCAGAGTATGGTTGGTTTGATTTTCAAGAGGTGTGCCAAACGCTCAATGAAAAGCTGATACGTCGTCATCCTCATGTGTTCCCCCCTGAGGGACTTACTCAGGAGGTGTTAGATTCTCCTGAAGCAGTTTCACAACAGTGGCAGACGATTAAGGCACAGGAAAAAGCCTCAAGCCAGTCGGAAATATTGTCTTTGGAAGTTCCTCAAGGTATCTTGGAGACCATTCAACCCTCTCTTGAGACAAGCAGTGCCTTACAGTATGCCCATCAGGTCAGTACCACGGCGGTTAAGGCAGGGTTTGATTGGGGAACATGGCAAGCACTATGGGCATGTGTTCGTAGTGAAGTGTCAGAGTTAGAAGCAGAAGTTCCTGAGACATTGACTCGGGAAACGCTTCAAACACAGCCCGCTGCTCAACGGCTGCGGCAAGAAGAAGAGCTTGGCGATTTACTGTTTTCGGTTGTCAGTGTTGCAGGGAGACTTAAACTGTGTCCAGACACGGCACTATGGCGTGCAACGGATAAGTTTAAACGTCGATTTTCCCAGATGGAATCGGTATTATGTACGCATGAGGCATGGCAACATCGTACCATAGACACTTTAACACTCGATGAATGGGACACGTTATGGCAACTTGCCAAACAGCATGTAAGCCAACCCTTATGAAAGAGGTATGTCGGGGACAAGTGCTTGAATGCGCTTTAGTGTAAAGGCAAACGGGTAAGGCTGTACTCGTTGGTAGGCTTCTGTGTGCCAAGCAGGGCAACTATAAAGGCGGTCTGGGGTATGGAGTCCGTGTAAGAGTCTTTCCCAGCTACACGCTAATGCCACTACGGTAGGGTTTAGAGCCTGAGTTTCTGTGAGTTCTTGTAGCAAGACAGGAACCCACGCTTGATAATAATGGTATAGCCCTTCGGGGAGAATCTCATAAGGATGAGTATGGGTAAGCCTACCTTGTGTAGGACACCAGTAAGCGGTAAGTGCCTCTTCGAGCATGGTCAGTAACGTGCGTACCAGTAATTGTGTATAGTCTGGATACCTTATTTCTAGCCATCCACGTTCGGTGACAAGGGGGGTAAGCCAAGGGAGCCATCCAAAGGTAATACTAAAGCGTAGTGTGAGCTTGACCCCTTGATGAATGGCATGGTAGCTCGGCATGCTGAGAGGGGTACTTGCCTCAGAGAAACCTAACCATCTGTGTAAGAGAGTTTGCCATTGTTGGTGTGCTTGGGTCGTATGGCTCGTGGGTGTGAACATGGCTGGCAGCCATGTTTCAAGCGAGGGTAGTTCGGATAACGGTAAAACTCCTTCAGGGGAGGGCGTGACGGCACAGACATGTGGATACATCCAATAGGTGCCAAGAAGCCAGTAAACCCATAGTGTGGGTAACGAAGGCATGAGACTTTCAGAGGCGTGTAGGGTTGCACATTGGTATCCTTGGAGCCAAGCGTGATGCCATGTTGCCTGACTGGTCATGACAGTTGACCGATACCCTAAACACTGCATTAGTCTATGTGAAAGGTCTTGCCACCACAACCATTGTACTTGATGGCATGAGTTTGGGCATGGCATTTTAATATCCTGTGGAGGGTCTTCAGGATTGAATCGTTTTGAAGGTATAGAAGCTTCTATGTGACCTATCGTAAACGGCATCATACAAGGCATACCCTTAATAACGGAGGTTTTTACGAAGTCTCTGACGACGAGGGGACTTTATCACTATACTGACACCTAATAGTCTAGTGCATGTGCGTGTGATGTGTAGAGGCTTACGTTTCAGACTCATCAGATTAAAGGAGTGCGTTGAGGTTGGGTACCCTGTTTAGAGTCATGGTATTAGGTAGTTTGGCAATAGTATTGCTTGGCATGCTTTGGATTCATCGCCATGACCTTGCCGTGGCGTACCATCAATTTAATTGGGAAGCCAGTATTTTAAACGCCGAACGACAGGGCCGCTTACATGACGCAATTCAACAAGCCACCCAAGCCACCCAAGCCATGCCTTCACACAGTGCAGGGTTTTATCAGCATTTAGGTAGGCTTTACTTAAAAACAGGTCAGTCCTCACAGGCGATTCAGGCCTTGAAACATTCTTTTCGGCAAAACCCTAAACAGCTAGCTGTGGGGCTAAGTTTGGGACGATTGTACGTGTATACGGCTCAGTGGTCTCAGGCAAGCCAGCATTATCAACGTATGTTGAAGCAGTTTCCTGCCAGTGCCTTATTATTGATGGATCTAGGAGACTTGTACATGAAAAGTGGCATCATGTATCGGCAACACAGTCAATCACAGCAGTCTGCTTGGTTATGGCAGTGGAGCCAGTATTACTATGAGCAAGCACAGAAAAAAGGGTTACCTTCTTCCCGTATTTTGCCTCGGTTAGGACGAGTATCCTATGTACAGCACCAGTTTCCTCAAGCCATTCAGCATTACTGTAAAGACTTAGCACAGGGGTCTAAACATCCTTTGTCTCGTTATTATGTGGGCATGTCATTACTCATGCTGGAGTTCCCTGACGAGGGCATCTATGAGGCTCAAAGTGCCTTACATGCCATGAATGACATTGGCACCTCAAGTACAACGACACAGCAATTCGCACTTGACCTTCAGGCAACCCAAAGGTTTCTTGTGGAGGAACGTCCCCAAGAAATGTTGGTACCTAGTACAGCCCCCAAAACACATCATGAGGACGCACTGAATGCTGTGGTTCCTCATGTGTGTTTAACCCCTCGTCGTGTGTCTGCTTCTTCTGAGGAATAGTACACGGGGTAATACTATCGAGAAAAGCTGGCATTTCCTTCTGGGAAGGCACATGATACTGACGTTTCACTGTCAACGAGACAACTTCCTTTTGGTGCTTTCTTTGCCCATTCTTTCACAGTATCGTCTGATACAGGTTCTCCTTTTATGGTAGTTGCTGAGCCACGGATGAAGGGATACCAGCGGGCAGTGGGTTGTTTTTTAAGTAATCCAAGCCCTCCTTGCGGGTGGTCTCCTAATAGACCTGTGAAAGTGGCACCCACTTGTGCTAGGGTTTGCGGCGTGGTTGGAAAAGAGAACACAGGGTTTGCCGATGTACTTAAAACACTACGTGCTTTAGTATTGTAAGTAATCGGTTGGGTTGGTGTGGTAGATATCATCGTGTTCATGAAGTGTTTCCAAGTTTAAGTTTTTGAAAATATAAAAACAACACAATGGGTTTAAACCTTCTTAAAGCATTTTTTGTGCCTGAGAAATATCGTGCATAAACATAGCCCCGTTTTCTGAGTGAATAGAAAAAGGGGCAAGAAAAAAAGATTAGGGTGTCTGCTTAGCGTATGGGAAGGAAAAAGCTTGCACTGTGGGCGATGATACCCCCTACAAGAAAAGCAATACTCCATGAAAGCAGTATAATCACTAAGCCTTCTTTAGCACCACGTTCTTTCCAGATGACACTGGCAGAGGCAAAGCATGGCACAAACAACGTAATAACGACCAAGCTGACAAACGTTGCCAAGGGCGGTAATGTTTTCGCCATGTCATACAGACCCGCAACCCCAAAATCACGGCGTATCATGCCCATAATAAAGACCTTGGCACTTTCAGGCGGGAGTTTCAGCAGGAGTGTCACAAGGGGCATCATCCATTGTTCAAGTAGTTGCATTAGACCTGTCAGGGTTGCCAAACTCACGAGTGCCGACCCCAGCATAAATACAGGGGCAGTATCGAATAAAAAGCCTTTAGAGCGTATCCATACTTTTTGAAGGACGTTTCGCCATTGAGGGAGTCGTAAAGGGGGAATATCCATCATCAAGGCACTACTTTGTCCTGGGATGATGCCTTGTAATATTCGTCCCATAATCCCAAACACTAAGGCAAGTGTTGTTAAAAAAGCAACCCATCCGAGGACTCCTCCTTGGGTTGCCATGAGTGCCGTAATCACGCCCAGTTGCGCAGAACATGGAATGGTGACTGCCATGAGGACACTTGCAATGGTTCTTTCCCGTTGACTTCCCAACATCCGAGTGCTGACCGAGGCCATGGTGACACACCCTAGCCCTAAAATCATGGGAATAATGGCACGCCCATTCAATCCAAGACGACGCATAAAGCTGTCGCTTAATGTTGCAATACGAGGAAGATAACCCGTATCTTCCAAGAGTGCCATATAGATATAAAACCCTACTACCAAGGGTGTCATCACGCCAAAGACATAGCGGAGGGTACCCGTGAGAATGCCAAACTCTCCTAAAAATAGGCTATGCCACCATGACCCTTGGGGAAATAGCGGTGCTAATACTTTGACTAACCAAGGGTTTAGCCCGTCAACAAACCATGACTCCATGATATCGACTAAATCCCCTGCAATCCAGACACCTACCACTTGGTACAGAGCCAATAGCGTGAGTATCAGTGCTACACTCCCCCATACAGGGTGAAGTAGCACACGACTTAACATGGTAGAGAGGGTACCCTTTTCTTGTATTAAGTGCTTGAGTTGTAAGAGCGGGTTTGAAGATAATGAAGCCACAGAGGGGCGTATTCCCTGAGTATCAAGGTAAGTTTGTTGAAGGGTTGTAAGCTGAGAAAGTAAGCCTTTGAGATAGTGTCTTCTTGCACCATAGCAACTCAAGCGCTCTTTAGGATTGGCTTCTTGTTGCTCATAGTGCATCAAGGCTTGTCCTGCCAACTGAGCTTTTTCCCATTGTGGTTCATAGGCTCTTAAGTCAGGGGTTGCATGCCCCCACTGGGCTAAGGGGAGTGCTGCTTTTAAGGTCTCAATACCCCAGCGCTTTGTGGCAACGATACCCAGCACAGGAACCCCTAATTGGCTAGCTAAGGACTGTAAAAGGTGGGCAATGAGTTCTGAACGGTCGAAGTGCTTTTTTGCGTCTGGTTGGAGGTTTAGTTCGTATTCATCGAGCTGGTTAACTGCCACTACCACAGGGTACCCATAATCAATGAGTTGTTGGGTTAAGAAAAGGTCTCGTTCCAAGGTAGGTAGACTGACAAGATTTAAGACCATATGTGCCTGATGTAAGCCAGCTTGAGCCACACGTTCTTCTTCATTCAGTAAAGACAGCCCATAAAGCCCTGGCGTATCTATCAAGGTGATGGAGTTTGGGAGGGTGGCTAAGGTTACCGTGCCTTGCATCAGTTCCAAGGTGGTTCCTGGAATGTTTGAAACTTGTGCATATTGTCCTGTTAAAGCACCGAATAGTACGCTTTTTCCTACATTAGGGTTGCCTACCATCGCAATGGTATTTAATGGAAACACCTTGGCACTTGGAAGGGTGTTTGCTCCTTGAGGCCAGTAGGTTTTGCATACGCCAGCGAGTCCCTCGGGTAAGACGCTCTCAGAGGGTGAGTCATCCACAGGGTACGGTAGCGTGATGTCAGGTAAGGGGGATGAATCCATGGGGGATTGCACGTGTACGGAGGGCATGCAGGCGGGTTAAGAATGCTCGTGAGAATGCAGAAAAACGAGAACGAAAGAAACGAGGTGTATCCCCAGTGTATTAGGCGGAGAGTTGCTCAACCCACACAGTTTGAGCATACTCATATCCAAGGGCTACTTCCTGCCCGTTACGGCTCAAGACAATGGGACCTTGTCCAGGGAGTTTTGCTGAGATGTTGACTTCATCTCCAATAAAAATACCTAAACGAAGTAAAAGCATTGCCGTTTCATCATGGGTGATATCTTGAAGCAAGAGGGGTTGGGCAAGAGGGGCATGAGGGAGAGAGAGCATCGGGGGTACTTCTTGGCATTAGGAAGAGAACTTCACATCACACATTAAGGTGTATCAACGTGCATCGTATGGGTATTACAGTAGGGACAAAACTTTTTAATTTGAAAACGACCTTGTACTTGTGGCTTTCGTACTGTGTTAGGGTAGTAGTTTCTACGATGACAGACGGAACAAGAAAGAATCATTTGTCTTACTTTAGATATTCTGGGTTTTTGTGCAAAAGTTGCCATTATGATAAAGGTTTCATGTAAGAGGGTACTATCAGAGGGTGACGAGTGAGTTCAGGTAGTAAACGTCTAACGTTCAGACGTTGTCAGTGTACCAAGGTGAGAGAAAGATATTTTTGAGAACTATTCTCATATTCTGTACTTTGAACGCTTCTCATAATAACATAAAAACACCTGCACATGTTTACGTGCAGGTGTTCTAGCATGACTAGGGGTGTGGTTATTGAAAAATACGAGTCATGTCGGTATTACGAGTATAGCACCCTGTTTCAGGTTGTAGACTATAAACCATGACAGGGTCAAAACGATTGTCTTGATACTGACGTACCACTAACTCAGGGATGCCATCCCCGTTGGGGTCTTCCTGTAAACGGTAAGAGCTGAGATGCTGGAGGGCTAGAATCGCTTGGTTTTTTTCATTGACCACTAAGGCATGATACCTTTTAGTTGCAGTCTCAGAGGCTTGGTAAATAAACAAGCGATAAGGAGGTGTGTTCTGGGAAGAAACCTTCACCCATTCCCCGTTTAAGAAAGTGCTTGAGCTTACTTGTTGTACGGCGGTAGGAGATACCCCACAGGCAATGCTTATGCTGCCTGAAGTGCTATTGACTCCTTGAGCGTGTGGAAGAGGTACCCCTGTTTTAGAGGCAGTTGCATTGCTTGTAGAGACTGAGGTGGTTACAGGCTTGGGGGAAGGAATACTATAATCCTGCTTGACGGCAACTTTAGGAAAAAGTTGTAAGCTGTAGTCTCGAGAAACAAACGAGTCATAAGCGGCGAAAGGGCTTAAACGCTCAAGGAGCCTTACATAGGTTGGCCAAAACCCTTGTTTGGGATGTTCCATTTGCAAGGCGATGGCATCTTTTAATTTAAACATGACATCGGTTTTACGTACGGTGGGTTCTTCTGGCGGATTTCCTTCGGCGACAAGGTCAGCTTCCACTTGTGCCATAGCGTAGGCGAGCATGGTATCTTGCTGTGCCAGTTTGTCGTTCGCTTTTCTTAAAAAGAATAACCCTGTTTTATTGCGTTGAAGTGCTAACTGAGCCCAGCCATAATCAAAGAACCAACGAGGGTTGGTGGTATCTTTTTGGTAACGCTGGTAAAGGGTATACATCAGTTTCTGTTGGTCAGAGGCACTTAACTGATGCGTTGCCAAACGAATGACTTCCATGTGGAGTGCATGAGATGTCGTATCGTTCATTAAAAGCACTTGTGCTTGAGGAAGTGTCAGCATACCCGAAGGTAAAAAGCGTGTTTCTGTGAAAGAAGGACTGATGGGAATGGTACGTATAAAGTCCATGGTAGGGGTTGGCATGGCATAAGAGACAAACTTGGGGATGGTTTGAGTAATGCTTGCTACGGGAACGACTTTTTTAGGAATAGTTGGTACTTTCACTTTTGAAGAAGTCACAGACTTTTTAGCAGGTGCTTTGAGGGTACTCGATTTTGAGGAGGAGGTTGTTGTACGTCGCCATTGAAGTGCTTGCTGAGAGGTTGGCTTCTGTACTTTTGTGGGCGTGGGGTTGCTCCATACTGAGGGGATGTGATGACACATCGTTCCCCAGAGACATACACCTAACACTAGGGATGGTTTCACCCAATTTGAATCCCAAGAAAAAGCTTTGAATATCATAGAACGACCCTATGCTGACAGATATAGTGTACCGTGTGTTGGAAGACCAAGCAAAGCGAATGGAAGTACATTGAAAGTAACCTTGCTTTATACATAGCCCCTTGACTGATTGAGGATGCCATTCACGTCATCATACCCTAGCTTGTACGTTGTTGCAAAATATTTTATGCTTCATTTTTAAATGTCTTCACAGAAGGATAAAGTAAAACCCTTGAATGCCTCAACGAATGGAAGGACGTGTGCCATTGATTCCTAACGATACCTGACATGTGCGTGCCATTGTGAAAGGCAACCCATTAAAGAGGGGGTGACAAGTACTGAGGATGGATGTGCCAAGGTTGTGAGGCTATAGCGGTCTCTATCAAAACAGAGGCTAGCACATAGAAGCTATTACGAGGTTTTGCTTATACAGGTATGTCTCACGCCATGTTTAAAACGCTTTACCCGTAGAACGTTTCTGAAATATCTCAGAGTTTTAAGGTCATAGTGTTAATACGGTTTTGTGTCTTTTTTGAACTGCTTTTTACCTCCCAACGCATGCTGCGAGTTTTCAATGATTATGACGCTTCCTCGGATTGGTTCACCTTCTGGTGTTAAGCCATCTTATACCAAGCAAAGCCTGACGTATATTCACCCCAAAGCCCTTTTGTTACGTGGATACCGCCCTGTGGTACAAGCGGGTATCACAGAACGTGCAGTGAAAACACTCCCTTGGATAGGAAGTGCTGTTGGAGCCGTTTTTGGTTTGGCAGGAGGTGTGTTTACGCTTGGGTTATTCCCGCTTATTACAGGGGCAAGTTATCTCATCACACAGCCTTTAAAACCTTTCGCTCGTATGGTTGACCGTTTTGCAGGGAAGGCACTTGAAGGGTTCCAAGCAAGGCATTATGTACGCTCAGGGCAAGTGTTACCTGGGTATCGTCCAACAACGGGAATGATAGGATATCGTCTGTTTCAAGCACATGTGCCTCATTTAACGGCATTGGGTGCAGGGAAATATGGGGCAGAGTTAGGGTATGAGCTTGCAAGCCAGACGGGAGCCAGCCGAGAAATGGAGCGTTTATTGGTGGGAGCTACCACAGGAGGACTGAGTGGTTGGGGTGGTTGGCATGTTGGGAAATATCTGCAGAAACATCTAAAAGAAGTCATGCGTCATGTTTTACGCTAGTTCAAGGTATACTGAAAGGGTATCCGTCTTGTATGACCCTTTTTGCCTCATGACAGTAGCGTCCTGTTGCCCCTTCTATGACTTCTCGCTTTAATGCTCGTATTACAACCGCACTTCCTGATACAGAGTGGCTCCCTCTGTTTGAGTGTCTGCCTGTTCCCTTAAAACGTTTGCTTGAAACCTCGTTACCTCAAGGGTGGCAGCATGGGTTGTTAGAGCTGGTGTTGGACTTGGGCCGCCCCTTAGAATGTCGCCTATTTGAGGAAACCTTGGCACTGATG
>JBJTUH010000098.1:0-9796 GCA_046080605.1 Vampirovibrionales bacterium | reverse complement strand
AGTACTGGCGCGTGGATGCATGGCTTTGAACATGGCCGAGGCTACACCGCCTGCAAGAGCGATACAGGCCGTGTCCGCCTTGTCCGAACCGTTCGTCACAGCGAACTTAAACATTTAATCCGAGAAATATGGTGGTGATATGACAGTATCTTACTTTAGCCGAGATGATGCAGAAAAAGCATGGAATGAATTGCCTCCACATGAGAAATTCAAAACCAAAATTGTTATGCAGCAATCCTATTATCTTGTGCCTTATGATAAAGATGATGAACTTATAGATCAAATGAATCGGTTAGTAAGAAAAGGTTATTATAATGATGCCATAAAGCTGGCCGATTTTATAAGCGATGAAAAACTGTCTTTGGCGGCACAGGCGCATGTTGTAAGCCACGCCATGTATCCACAATATAAGGGAGAGCAACCATGATGCCTAACACAAAAGATCAAGAACTTTTGCACGCCATCTTGGCAACAGGGGAATACGTTGAAACCAATGACCTAAAAAGCATCCGCAATGCGTTTGTTCATGCCACCAGACAGGTTACAGTGACCTTTGGAAGGCATTACATGGATAAAAAAGACTGGCAATTTGAGACTTGGGTAAAGCGCGTTCAGGCCCTATCTGCAGCCCATTTAGACCTATTGGAATATGTGGACCGAATCATTGCCAAGGAAGACAAGAAACAAGACTAGTCTTGCTTATCGTTAGATACCGTTTCTGTTGTCCATGTTATGTTTTCAGGGCAAAACGTATAAACTTTTCCATGACCCATATTTAAATAAAATCATAAAACTATCCTATAAAAAAGGACTGCATCAAAGGGTAAATGATGCAGCCCCACCAACAAACCATAAGCATCTTGCTACCAAACACGACGTCCTACAACTTACATTAAAATTAACCCATGATGTGATCCCGAGTCTAATTTATGTAGTTAGGTTTGGCTTGTATGAGCATATAACTTATCAAATCCTTAATCCTTTTGCAAGTCTTTTTTTGTTGACGACTCAAAAAAAGTATGCAATAATCTTTTTAACCAAACACACAAAGGGTACATCCTTATGACAAAAGAAGTTACTATTTTTTCCACTGATGCCATTTCAAAGATGGCTGAGGTTATGGTTAAATCCAGTCTTTTTGGTATTAGAGATGCCAATCAGGCTATGGCACTTATGCTTATTGCTCAAGCTGAGGGCAAGCATCCGGCAACCGTTGCACAGGAATATCATATCATCAATGGGAAGCCCGCTTTAAAGGCGGACGCTATGCTGGCCCGTTACCTTCATGTTGGTGGGACTATTGAATGGTTATCTCTAACCAACGAAAAGGTTGAGGCTAAGTTTACACATCCATCCAGTGGGACTGTAACGGTATCATGGGATATAGCGCAAGCAACAGCGGCTGGATTGACAAACAATCCAACATGGAAAAAGTTTCCCCGCGCTATGCTGAGATCCCGTGTTGTTTCCGAAGGCATTAGAACATCTTATCCTGCCATTGTGATGGGTATTTATACGCCTGAAGAGGTGGAAGATATGCCCGTTGATAAAAAAGCAAAAAGTAAGGTCAAAGAAGAAAAGATTGTTGAGCCTGTTCACCTTACTCAGGAAGAAAAAGATCAGGTTACGATCAACACTTTGTGCCTAAAATTAAACAACCAGCCAACACTGGAGGCCCTTAACAAGGCATGGCTTTGGGTCAAGGATCAGGAAAAATACAGTAAAACGGTAAAAGACGCTGTTTATGAAGAATATGAAAATATCCGCAGTGCTTTTGCAGAGACCATTGTGATTGATTCTGATGATTTAGATACAGCCAATAGTCCCAGTTCAACCGATGAAGTGCCTTGGGGGTGATTATTATGACTTGGCAACCTATTGAAACAGCACCTAAAGATGGGACACCTATTTTAGGGTACCTAGACTACTATCCGCTACCTGAAGATAACATAAGAATTTTAAAATTTAGAGCGGAAACTTGGTGGGACCGTATGTCTTACAAGTTTTATCCAACCCACTGGATGCCGTTACCGCCACCGGCAAAAGCACTTCATCCGTTGATCAGAGTCAATCACAATAGTCTCTGCAAAAGCATTGAGGAGGAAATATGACTTGGCAACCTATTGAAACAGCACCTAGGGATGGGACATTCATACTTGGTATTAACGAAGGTGATTGGCCCGAAATGGCGGTTATAGCTTGGGATAAGGAGAAGGAGTACTGGTGGTGGGGTGAGTACACGTTTTATCCAACCCATTGGATGCCTCTGCCGCCACCGCCAGAGGAGGCAATATGACAAGACGATTGTTTGCCTCTTCTAGAAGCAAGACCAAGTTTGGAAATGTTCGCACGACCTACAACAACAGGACGTATTCCTCTAAGGCTGAGGCTGACTGGGCGAAAAGTCTGGACATTTTACAACGGGCTGGAAAGATTCAATTTTGGTTGCCCCAGCAGCTAAAGTTTACTCTTACGGGCGCAACGGATTCTGAGAAGGCACAAACCTATACGGCGGATTTCTTTATTGCCAAAAACGATGGGACGTATCTTGTCGCTGATTGCAAAGGATATGATACGGATATAAGCCGATTAAAACGAGCAACCGTTAGAGAAAAGTATGGAATCAATGTTTTAACTGTGTTTAATGATGTTTTAGATAATTTAGAAAGCAAAGGAGACAACAATGCGTAAGGTTTTATGTGCTGCCGTGTTATCGGTGTTGATGACGGATGCGGGTGCTATGGCTCAAAGTTGGGGATATAATTCATATAATCCATATAATACACAAATGGATTTTAGACACGGAACTATGCCTTATTCTGGATTTCAGCCTTATAATTCTTATAATTATCAAATGCAACGTCAAACAGACATTATGGAACAACAGTTAAAATTACAAAAAAAACAAGCGAACGATGCGGAGTGGGAAAGAATACGAGATAGGCTTCGATACAGATAAAACAAAACCAAACCAAGTGAAAGGAAGACCAATGACATTTAAGCGTACTAAAGAATGGAAAGTGGAAACACGGACTTACGAAGATAAAATTGATGCCAAAGACCTAACGGAGTACCTGAACAAGGCGTCTGCGGAAGGTTGGGAGCATTATGAAACGTCTTTCCAAAGTGTGGTTATCTCTGAGAAAAAACCCTTTGATGGTACTATTCGATTCGATGTTTTGATTACCCGTGCTCGGAAGAAAGACACACCTGAAACAACGACTGATAGCTATCCATTGACATTTAAGCGTATTAAAGAATGGAAAGTTGAAACACGGACTTACGAAGATAAAATTGATGCCAAAGACTTAACAGAGTATTTGAACAAGGCGTCTCAGGAAGGTTGGGAGCATTATCAAACGTTTTTTCAGAGCGTGATTATTGATGAGGATGGCACTGTTCGCTTTGATGTTTTGATTATCCATGCGCGGAAAAAAGACACGAAAGACACACCTGAAACAACGGTTGATAGTTATCTATCATGAAGCCAACAGAAGGATGTTTGGAGGGTTGGGAACTTGAAACTTCTTTTGAGGTATTTCCTAGCCCTTCTTTCATTCTTAAAGTATATCCGTTTTTTGAAAACTCAGAGTCATTCTGTGAGTTTACTTTAATGGATATCATCCAGCAAGCTGTCATGGACAGGATTGCTTTAAAAGAAAACCCAAAAGTCATATCGCATTATCTACGATTGATGGCCGATGAAATAGAGGGAATGTGTCATGCTTAAAATCATCTGTGGTGTTCTGATTCTTGTAGTGCTGGCTCAAGTGTCTTTGCTTGTCAGAGATGAAGGAAAAGTGTGCTTTGACTACGGCGAATTGAAAAAAAAGGCTATGAATCAGGTTGTTGGTAAAGAAAATGTTGAAGACGAAGAATAAAGTGGTAAAGTGCCTATAATCACAAATTAAGGGAAGAAAATCATGCGGTTCTTTTCCTTTTTTAGAAAACGAAAAACACGGAGTGCTCCCATGTCTGATTTGAATGTCCTGATTGCCCAAATTGATGCCACCTACGAAATGTCCATTAGAGAGGCTCAAGAAGCCTACGACAACGCCCTTAAATTAGCTCAAATGAATTTGGCTAGTCTTTCTTTTGACGTATTTAAACACCCAGAACTTTCTGCAAAAGTCACTTTGGCCGCCGTGCAAAATGTATCTAATGCTGCGCTTACTGACATTAAAAACTTTCAAAATCTACTTCGCGCAACGGTAGAATCTGTTCGCCAGCAGGGAAATTAGAGGCCCCTGTTGTGGAGAACGGTAGCAACACCAACACCAAGTTGCTTATGACGCTTCTTGGTATTGTGGTCACCACCATTGCAGGGGCTGGCCCTTACTTTTTAAAAACACAAGCGACCATAGATAAGAATCTGGCGGTTATGGTCGCTTTGCAGGAAAAGAACGATAAAGATTTGGAAAAATTAGAAGCGCGTGTAACCAACCTAGAAAACGTCGTTCCATCTATTATTTCATCACAGGGTAGCAAATGAAAAAGACAACAAGCCAAGCGGGTATTGATGCCATTAAACGCCATGAAGGGTTTTCTGTTTTACCGTACAAAGACGTGATTGGGTTGTGGACTGTGGGATATGGGCATTTACTTACCGTGGACGATAGAAAAAATCGCATGTATTTTAAAGATGAAAAGCCTGTAGCCATATCTGAGGAACATGCGGAAGAATTGCTTAAACAGGATTTGAAAGACGCTGAAAATGCCGTTAATGGCCTTGTAAAGATTTCTTTGGAACAATACGAGTTTGATGCGCTGGTGTCCTTTGTTTTTAATCTTGGTGCAACACGGTTTAAAAAGTCAACATTGTTGAAATTGCTTAACAAAAATGCAGATAGGCAAATTGTGGCAAGAGAGTTTCCTCGGTGGAAATATGCGGGGGCGCGGATATTCAATGGTCTTTTGAAGCGTCGTAGAGAAGAGGCCGCTATGTTTCTTAATCAACCTACGTTCACGTTCTCGGAATTCGTAGCATGAAAAAAGAATCCAACGTCATTTACCTATATGAACCAAAACCAAAGCCAAAACCTGTTCGTCCTTTAAAAGTCAAAAAGCTAACCGATCATATCTTAAAGCAACCTGCTCAAGGAATGTTTGCCATGACATGGGATAAGCATGGGCAAGTTACTTTTTATAACACACACGGCGACGCCAGTAGGGATTTGGTTAGATCACGTCTCATGGACTTTATTACAGGGTATTGGTCATTTGTGGAGATGGATATATGACAACGTGGAAAGATGTTGGCGATTGGATTACACGAAATGCGGGTGATGGTGCCAGTTTGGTTGGCTCCCTTCTTTCAGGCAACCTGCCAGCAGCCGTAGGGAAGGGCATTGCCATGGTGTCTGGTGCAACAGGCTCAGACAAACCTGAACGTGCCTTAGAAGTCCTTAAAACCGATCCTGCGACGATTATTAAATTAAGAGAGCTTGCAAACCAAGAAAACGCTTCTATTCGGTCTCATATTGCCACTTTAGAGGAAATGCGTCTTAAAGATGCACAAGAAAACCACAGTGAGACACAGGAAACGATTAGGGCAGGGGACGTTGCTCAAGATATTTTTGTACGGTCAACGCGCCCAGGGATGGCATGGACGGGTCTTTTAGGAAGCATTGCTTATGTGACATTGTTCCCAACACCAAATGATTGGGTTTTTAATGGACTTATGATCCTGCCCTACACTTATATGGGATTTAGAGCTTTTGATAAAAATTTCAGCAACTACTTAAAGCATAAAAAAGGGAAGAAGGGCTAATAGCCCTTCTTACCACCTTTGCCTTTTTTCTTTTTCATAACGTCTCCTATGTTGATAAATGTCCCCAAACCTTATCATGGGACAAACGGGATTGATTGTCCTTTTGTCTTTCTTTTGCCATGAAAAGGAGTTGTTGATCTTGATCTGCATCATCAAGAACCTGCAATAAAATATCACTTACAAACTCATCTAAAGAAATAGCTTGATTTTGTTTGGCTAATTTTTGCAACGCTGCAAATACATCAGATTCTAACTCTATTGTATTTTTCATAAAAACCTCATTGTTTGGGATTTCTGAAAGCACGTCTTATTCTTGGTATAACACCAAAAACAAGAAACACAAGAAAAGAACCTACCGTGAGGTTAAGCAGGTCAAAGTTTTGAATGAAAAACACAATAGAAAACAGGCCGCCTACGCCTTGGAACACCCAGTCCACCAAGGAATCCCTGAAGTTAGAACCTCTGAACATATCCAGACTTTCCTTTAACCCCGCAAAAACAAGGGCAGGAAGTATAGCAAAGTGTGTTGACACCATCTGAACCGCAATCGCCGTGATAACCACTCCTATGGTAAAATGCCCCGTCTGATTTGTGGCCCATCCATACCAATCACGCTTTTGGTCATCAGGCGTTTTAAGGCTGTTCAAAATGATGGATATAAACCTCATATCAAGGCCGCCTGTCTAAAGAAATTGTCGATTTGTGAAGGTGTCATGTTTAGGGAGGCACCCAAAACATCCACCAACGGGTTTGCACGGGGAACAACCGTCATATTAGCCCATGTAATGCGTGCCACCGTGGCCTCAGTTGCTGGCAACGTATTAAACACAACATTGATAGATGCAGGAACCGTTGTACGATTTACGGCCTCTTGTTCTGTGATGATGTTGTTTAGCACCAAAGCAGAAAGGAATTGCCGCGCTGTGAGATCGGGCACGGGAGGCACAAAAACCGTATTGTTTACCGTTTGCGTTACAACCGTTGTAGAAAGTGGCTCTAACCGATCAGGCAACGTGATAAGACGAATGGTTGTCCCATCGTCGGATTGCAAGATATAATCTTTTCCCTGAACAACAGGGCGATTAAGCAAAGTGCTAAAAGCGGCATCATAAAGCGTCATAATTGATCCTAAGGAATAAAAGTTAGCCAAGCCATAAAATTACACCCTATGGCCTCTAAAAGTGTCGATCCACCACCTGTCATACCGTAAACCTCGATATAATCTGTAGAACCATTTAAATAAACCATAAAATTCAACATGGCCGAAGACGGGTTATTATCCGCTTGAGCCTCCCATTGCTCGTAAAAAGCCACTCCATTACGATATAAATATGTTGTAAGGGCGTAAGGCGCACCCGTATCTCTTGCCGTTAAAGAAGCAGATACAAAATACCATCCCGCAACATTGGGTGTAAATCTGGATGTTGTTGTATCGTAACAATTATTTGTATCAACTAATTCGGTTTGGAAAATAATTTTTGTAGCAACCGCTGGTGTCATACTTTGTGTTGCACTTTTGTAGGCATAAAAAGCAGGCTTGACTTGAGGCACAAGCGTTGATCCTGAAAGTGTTAACCCATTTCCAATAGCCAATGTGGTGGCAACACCCGATGTATTTGCGCCAACAAGCTGAGACGCTGCAATAGGCAAAGCATCAATGTTTCCTGACCCGCGAAATAAAAACGATTGTGCGGGCATTGCTAAATCTGAGGGAGCAGCCGCACTGGCTGTATTATTAACTTTAACGGTATTGCCAGCCATTTGGGCCAGTTTTGCTGCCGTGACGGCACCATCCGCTATCTTGGCTGTTGTGACGGCACCATTTGCAATATCCGATGTGTTAATGGATGCGTTGGCAAGAATCACAGTTGAGATACGATCCGTCACGTTTGGCGCACTATAAACCTGTGTCCCCTTGCGATCAAAGACACGAATGGAATAATCACTGTCCGCATATAACCGTGCAAACGCACCATTATTTACAGGATAACCACCCGTTGTCCGTATAGGTTGCGCCGCTAACTGTGTCAGACTTTTATCCCAGTACACATTGATGGGATTTGCCTGAGGGTCCACATTGGCAATACCAATATAAATATACCCCGCCTCTAACGGCTGTCCGTTCAATTCCGTGAAAATAGGGTAGGGGGGATTGATGTTTGTTGCGGCCACAAAATACCTACTTTTTTAAAGGGATTGATGTTTCTTGTTTTAAAAGGGATTCCATTGATTTTATAGCATTTTCTCTTTGTGAGCCCTTTAATTGACGAATGCCAGACGAAGCAAGATTTAAAGCCCCTTGAGCACTTTGCACAACATTGCCTCTAGCAAGATTTAATCCAGCACTTATAGCTTGTCCCATTTGACCCTTGATGGATGTATCAGCAACTGCTCCAAACATTTTGTCTAATTCATTGGCAAAAAGCAACTGATTAACCACATCTTCATTGGCTTTCATTCCATATGATTTTGCCACTTTATTTAAACCGTCTAAAGAATCTATGACATTTACCCGATTAACAGAATTACTCAGAATTTTTCTGGCAGCCGTTCCCAATGCTTTGTTGGCATTTTTAGAATCAAGGTCTATTTTTGTTCCAACAGCCTCTTGTAAATTGTCTAAGGCTTCTTTAGTGCTTGAATACTTTAGATTTACTTTATTATAATCAGGAAAAGATTGATTAAGAGTATTATTCAAATTGCGTCTAAGTCCTTTTACAATTCTTTCTGATCTTGCTGATAAAGGATTAGCAACATTTTTTCCGTAAGATACCTGCGTATCAAGAAACTGTTTTGCCGTGTGAACACCAAAAGCATCTGGCACATTTACATCAGAAAATCTTTCTAAAACAGCATTTAATAAGCGTTCTGATTCTGTATCTCCTTGAATTTCAGAGTTTTTTAAATTTGCTCTTACGATTCCGTATTGGTCTGGAGCAACAGACACGCCAATATCTTGTAAATCCTTAATAAAAGCATCCATTGCAGGTTGCACATCAACTTTTTTATTTTTTAATTGATTTTTAGCTATTGTGCCTAATTCTTCTCCTGCTGCTTTTCTTGTTTGATTTAGATATGTTGCTTGTTTTTCAACGGTTTGCCCGACAATGTCTGATGGTCTGTTTAGGGCTTTGTATTTTGCGTTTTTTTCGCCTATTGAAAAAACATTGAACATTTTTTTCATGGCTATTTTATCTTCTGGTGAAGAGGCTTTGATGGTTGCCACAGAGGTATCTGTCCATCCTTGGTTTATAGCATTGATAGCTTGATTATCAATAATGGCTTTGTTGCCAACCAATTTATAATTAGCCGCATCCGCAGAAAAGGGATCATTTTTAAGAATTTGAGTAACTTTTTCTTGGTCAATAGGTGAAAAAGCTGACCGAAATGCTTCTCTTATTGTTTGGGGCGGCGTAACCGCAGCGCCTTCTGGTGTTAATGCTTCACCAACAGCTTTTACGCCACCTTTTAAAATATCTTTTGCATATGGTACCGATCCCCCCAAAAGAGCTGCACCT
The DNA here is from genome assembly GCA_046080605.1 of Vampirovibrionales bacterium. Lineage (GTDB taxonomy): Bacteria > Cyanobacteriota > Vampirovibrionia > Vampirovibrionales > JAJTHC01 > JBJTUH01. Next base: position 508 of record JBJTUH010000098.1, on the reverse strand, counting down.
ACTTGACCCCATGGACCTGCACCTTCTTGACGGGCATATTCAGCAGCACCAGCAGCACCACCACCCGCTATAGCTTCTCTTGAAGGTGTCGATGATAAAAATGAACCAAATTTTTGAGCAATAAGATTTGGTGATTTTAAAAGCATTTGACCAATGCCTTGTCCCGTAAGGCCCTGTGAAACACCTTCACCAACAGCTTCGAGTATTTTTTCTGTTTCAGATTGAGGCTCTTTAACACCTAATTCAGTAAGAACCTTTTGCACAGATTCCACAGGTGATTGATAATTTGTTCCAAAAGTCGCATTGACCATAGGCACAATAAGCTCCGATACTCCCAGCAAAGCAGGAGCCGCAACACCCCCTACAGGACCACCAAAAGCCGTTCCAGCCGTAGCCGCCGCTGCATATGGTGCCGCCCCCCTAAGAACCGATTGTAATGCACCCGATACCGTCGTTTCAGGCGTTGCCGTTCTCATTCCTATTTGTTCAGGTTGCTGGGATGGTGCTT
>JBJTUH010000097.1:0-3627 GCA_046080605.1 Vampirovibrionales bacterium | reverse complement strand
ATGGGGAGTGGAGAGTTTAAACAGTAGGATACGTCATTATTTGGCACGATTTAGGCGAAAAACGTTTTGTTATTCAAAATCGTTAGAAATGGTAAAAGCGACGCTAACCATCTTCTTTACCCCTCATTGGCAACAGTATCTATACTAAATCACCAACGCCTTCGTACAAGAGGGGATGGATGCTATGATTTATACAGCACAGGTAAGAGAGCTATACCTCAAACTCCTGTGTCATATGTTCATCCTGAGCGTCTGTAGGCGACCCCTCATAGACTTGGTAAAGTGTTTCTGTGTTATTCAAAAATTGCTCATGGGTTTTACACCATTGTTGAATCATGTGTTGACGGTGTAGATGATGAGCTTCTTGGGATTGTGCTTTTTTCAGTGCCTGATACACTTCTGGCACTGTGTGATACGCCAGTAACGTTTGAAGTGACTCCCCCCGGTGTAATAGGGCTTGCTGGTAGTTTGCAAATGCTTGATGAAACTTAGCATCCCACACTGTAAGGGTTTGAAGGTCTTGTTCATCTTGCAGACTGTGTTTCGGGTACTGACCTAGGAGTGCTTCTAAACCAGTAAGGGCAATATCAAGTGACTGATGCCAGTGGTTAAAAGTTTGAAGAGTGTTTGCTAATGATGCTTCAAGTGCCATGATGGGATGAGTAGGATAGCCCTGCTAATGTTTTAGAGTATGAAGCACATCACATGAGGGTGCAGAAGCCCCTGCCCTAGGCTTCGTAAGAGGTTCTGCTTTGGGCTTCTTCAAGCGTGTGTTGGAATCCACGATTGGCAATGGTGGTATCACGGGGGTCACGCTGGGTACCACGATGAAGGGTGGGAGATGCGTCAGGTGGGCTTTCGACCGTAATAGTTCTCTCTTGAGAGGCTTTTTGTGAGGCCTCTGCCCAAGTTTTTCTGAGCGTGCGTAAGTGCCATAACACTTCGTCTAGTAGGGTCGTGTCATGGTTCACATTGGCTTGCACAAGCTGGTAATGTAGGTACTCATAAATGCTGTACAGATTCTTCGCAATGTCGGGGGCAACCTCGAAATCTAAAGAGTCCATTAACTCTCGTAAAATACGTTGTGCTCTAATGAGTTCTTTGGCAGAGAGTTCAAAGGTCTTTGTTTCAAACGCCTTTTTGCTGAGTAAAACTGCTTTGATAGCACCATCAAACAACATCAGTAGTAGCTGATGGGGGGAGGCATTTAAAATCTGCTCCTCTTCATACATGGCACGAGCCTGTGCTAAATGTCCTGTTGTAAGAGAGGTTTGTTCAACAGAAGGGCTTGCGGTTGTGGGTACTCTACGAGAAGATGCAGGAGAATGACTTGGGGTCTCTTCAGGTTGAAACAACTCAGGAATCATGGCACGATAAGTCATAAGTATGAGAAACCTCTTCAGGTAAAACAACGAACAGAATAGCCAGACACTGAAACTCATGGCGTACAGGCACAGTATAAGACTCGCAAGTATAGAGATATACTTGAAGATATAGGGGGATAAGACCGCATCACAAGGGTTTTAAGATAAAACTCCTCTATATAATAGAGAGGTCTTGAGGGAGTGGCTCGTTCTGCTAAAGAAAAGGAATCAGTGAGCCGAACTACACAAAAATGTTATGTGCGTGAATCATGGCACGATGTTTTGTGATTGTATTGACCACCTGCCTCCTGATAGAGGTTGATGACCTCTGCGAGGGTCTTCGTAAGATATCTGGTGCTATCAGGTGAACCCTTGACCTATTTTGATGTAAGGAAGACTTCAATCCTGTGGCTATTCAACGCATTATCAGTAGTGGCTCAACGCAACACCCTTGGGACTGTCTTTCCTTTGCGAAGGCACATGCGTTGGGGTTTGAAATTCCGTCTTGGGTTTCTCCTCATGCGTGGCAACACTTTCAGCAGACGGAGCAAGCGTACGCACAAGCTTGTGAAGGCTGGCAAGGCGTTAAAACACTTCATGGTCCTGTGATTGATATGAACCCTGTAAGTGTTGACCCGCTCATTAAAAAGGTGAGCCGTGAACGGTATCAACGCACGGTTGAGCTTGCCCATCGTTTAGGGGTAACCACGGTTGTGTTTCATACGCAATGGACACCTATTTATTCTTCTGCCCGTATTGAGTCTGGATGGCTATCAAGTTTGGTGGACTATTGGCAAGAGTTTACAGATACCACATTAAAGTTATACCCTGAGGTAACCTGTGTTATTGAAAATTATCTTGACCCTTCGCCAGAGCTAATGACGACGCTTTCCCAGCGTATCGCCCGTCCTCAAGTAAAGCTTTGTTTGGATATTGGTCATGTTAATTTATTTTCTCAGATTCCTTCAACCACTTGGCTCAATGTTATGGCGGAAGAACTCTACCATGTGCATTGCCATAACAATGCAGGAGATGGCGATGACCATCATGCCTTTGCCCATGGCACCGTCCCACTTGAGGCAATCTTTACCGCCTTGATAGAGTCTCCCTACGTTTATCAAATGGTACTGGAGTTATTCAACCATGATGCCTTAAAAGAGAGCTATGCGTGGTTATATGCGTGGGCAGTACAAACGCAACTGATTCATCACTTGCCCCTGCAAAAGCCTTTATTGCAACAAGCGTCCTGAGAAGAAGTGAGTCAATCGGCTTTACCTTAGACAATCCTAACACTGTACGGTATTCTTGCGAACGTAGTGATTGGTTTAATGCCATGAAGATATCTCCTACATTAGCAGGATGATATGGCACTAAGGGGTCGAGTTATCCCTAAGGCTTATAGCTTATTTTGTATGCTATCAATAGGGGCAGCCCTATGGAAAGACCTTTTAAGACCAAGTAAACCTATGCCCCTTCGAGTAGGTGGGATAAGTCTTTCCATCCTGTGTTCAAGAGTTGTTCAATATCTGTACCGTCTTTTACAGGAATATGCATGGTGCTTTTCTTAACGTCTTCTGGGGTGAGAAGCCATGGAGAAGGGTCGCCATTTTCTAAAGCCTGACCTATCTGAACAGGAACACCTACATACTTAGGTCCTGATGGCTTTCGGTCATATACAGGTTTATATACATTTCCCCAAGGGTGCTTACTGGGGACATAGTTTGTCACAATTTCTTCCGCTTGAGTTGTGTTTTTAGGCTCTACAATAAACCGTGTAAAGCTTGCTCGTTCGTCTCCTGCTCCATGGCGATTATACTTTGCAGGAGGATTAAAGGTTTGAGTCAGGGATACTCCACGCTTATTAGGAAGTTGTGTGAGTGATGTTACTATTTGGTGTTCTGGCTCCCACAAAGAGATTTGCTTCCCAATGATTTTTTCTCCAGAGGGGAGGACTTCAGAAGCGTTGGGAGTGAGGGATACATGAGCTTTTTGTTTTTGAGCATGTTGGAACACCTTACCAATGGTTTGTTTAAGATAGGTTCCTACTGGAACACCTTCTGTTGACTGAAATGCCATATTTTTATGAGGAAAACTATTCAATAGGCGTTCTCTAAGTTGTATGTTGGCGTTGGTGATTTAGTATAGATACTGTTGCCAATGAGGGGTAAAGAAGATTGTTAGCGTCGCTTTTACCATTTCTAACGATTTTGAATAACAAAACGTTTTTCGCCTAAATCGTGCCAAATAATGACGTATCCTACTG
>JBJTUH010000096.1:0-17000 GCA_046080605.1 Vampirovibrionales bacterium | reverse complement strand
CTTAAAGCGTGTGCATCCCGAACTAGGGACGCAGTCGTTAGAAGCAATGCTCATTCCCTACTGGCAGTTTTATCTTGACTCTCTCACACGCCTTGTACAACAAACGCACACACCCGATGCCCTACAGCAAGGCATCTGTTTGAGACACACCCCACTCAGTGAGGCACTGGCACAACAAACCTTCATCACCCCTGAAGCATGGCTCAAGGTATGGTTGCCCGTCGTGCGTGAAGCTCGTTATTTAAGTATGTTACGCTATTCAGCATTTTCCCCCATTATGCAACAGTTTAATCAGAAAGGGCGTGTCATTGATACCCCTTACTACCAGCTGTATCATCAGGTGATGCCTCGCCTATTATTACTGTTAGCGTATAATAGCCATTTTAAAACCCTAGGCATGTTTCAGACCTTCCAAGAAGGTGTCGCAACGCCTAACGGCTCTGACCCCAAAGCACTTCATCCTGAAGCTGCGATCGCCCTCTTAGCACAATGGCAAAAAGAACACCCTCAAGTGCTGTCAGGTCTTGAAACGGCTTGGTTTAAAGCCCTTAAACAAACCCGATTAAAAGACCATCAAGAAGAAGCGTTACGTGACACACTCATTGCCCCTTGGGTAACGTATGAAACAACGCTTCCCCAAGAAGACTTACAGACCTTACTTGCTTCACCCTCCGCACGATGGAAGTTTAACACTTGGCAGTTAAAAGCATCCTATGGTCTTTATATCCTATTTGAACGTACAACGTTCAAGCCCAATCGAGGATATTTACAAACTTTGATGAAATAAACCCTGCACCTCAGGGAGGTCTATTGCGTTTGAATTCTTTGCTTTGCGTAAGTGTTTAGTATTTAGAAAATGGCTACCTCTGTGATGCGTTTTAGAATGTCTACCCTTATTGACCGTGCAGCACAACTGAGTTTGTGTACCATGGGGTTGTTTCATGTAGGACTTATTTCAACACAGGTAGGAACGGCTTTTCAAAGTGTCATTGTCATGCTTGGACTCGTTCTAGTATGGGTGTATGTACTCCTTGCCCCCGTGAATGTATTAACCCTTCTGCTCCAAAAAGCTTCAGGATGGCTAGGAAAAGCTTATCACTGGCCCAAAGGTGTAGTAAAAACATGTCGTACCCTTTCAAGGGCGGTCGCCATTTTAAGTATGTATGCCCTCAGTGCCTTAACCCTCTTTTTATTAAGCTTATGGGTGATTCCTACTGCATTGGAGCAGTTTTCAGTGCTTCAACGAGAAGTACCCACCATGGTACACGAAGGCTTAACATGGGTCATTGAACAACCCGTAGTGATTGAAGCCATCCAAGAGGATGTTCAAGAAAGCTTTGAAGCCTATCAAAAACGCCAAGAACGCCTCCACACCTCCACCCATCAAGCTGCCTCTAAACAAGTACCCCCTATCAACACACCTGCGCTTAAAGCGTTCTCTCCTTCAGAAGCCACTCACCCTTCTGCGAAGCCTCACCACCCTCACTGGACTCCTCAAGAAGCCCACTTTATTGAGTCGGTCTGGCTACCTACACATTTAAAAACGATCTTTCAATTAGGCAACCCTTCTGTGAGGTCTCGTGTGGGAACCCTACCCTCTTCAAACCCCTTACAAGCAGGTGCTTCCTCAGGAGCGAATACCAATGCCACGCTCGCAAATAATGCAACACCCTCAGGCGTAGGGGGAAATAATCCTGCCAATGGCTTAGGGATTGCAACGGGCATGATAGGGCAAGTGTTTTCACAGGTCGCTCAAGTGCTAGGAGGGGCATTGTCAGGTCTACTTTACACGTTAACAGGGCTTGTTTTGGTATTTTACTTGTTGCTGGATGGTCCGAAATTAAAAACCGAGTTTGTTCAGCTGTTTCCGCAAAAACTTCAGCCCCCCATGCGTCAGCTACTCTTAGACACACACCACATTATGTATGGCTTTGTGAAAGGACAAGTGTTTTTAGGCATCGCCACAGGTATTTTTATGATGGTAGTATACGCCCTATTTGGCGTACCTTTTGCCTTTTTACTGGGTCTGTGGTTTGGCATTGCAGAGATTTTACCTGTTGTAGGCACTTGGATAGGCTTTTTACCAGCGATTATATTGATGCTCTTTATATCACCCGTTAAATTACTGGGACTTATGGTGGTTGTCTATATTTACCAAACCATCAAGGATAATATTGTAGCGCCCAAAGTCATCGGAGACACTATGGGATTACACCCTGTGGTTGTGGTATTGTCGTTACTCATTTGTTCGCAATTAAACGGACTCATTGGCGTGTTATTTGCCATTCCTCTAGCAAGCTTTTTAAAGGTCATTCTTTTACACATTAAAACGTATGTGGAAGACCCACCCACAATGTCTACCACTGCGGTCAACCACGCTGCTCAACCCTCCACGCCCTCTACACTTTCATAAAAAAGCCCTCCCGCTCATCTCCGTACCATGCTGGGTGAAACGAAACACCATAAAGTTATGTTCTTGCATTACAACTTGTGGTATACTATACACTATCTAATGTGTGTGTGTGAGCTTTAAGCGAATACATCGCATAAGAAAATAGAAAAGCTTACGTGTTTTCCTATGCCATGGAGGCTTTTCTCAATGACTAGCACACGTGCAAGATGACCCTGTTTTTATCTTATTACAGGAAGATATTTTGTTAGTGAACCAGGAACACTGTACCTTGCATTTCAGTCTACCACCCGCCATGGCAGGTGAGGCACGCTATGTTGACACCATACTATGGCAATGTAGGTTTAACGAGACAAGGGAATACACGTATACACCAAGTAGTCTGTGATTAGACACTTAAAACCGATAGAGACTTCTCTTTCATGAGGTCAACCGTTGTGATGTTTTGGAAGGAGCTTACGTGCATTTATGTCATATCCTCTCATGACAGGGTACAACGTTCGGCAGAACGTACCCTATCGAAGCTTACAAACCTCTCCTTTCAGTGTAGGAGCAGGTTCCATGCTTAACACCCAACCCTCTACACCAGCAGCCGTACTTGCGTTTCGTCAAGGTCTTACACCTAACGAAAAAGATCGTTTTACTCGCAGTGAGGTATCACAACAGGCTACAGAACTCGCCTATCACACATTAGAAGCCTTACTCCTAGGCGGTGATACGTTCTCCTTGCAGATGAAGAAGCCTCAATCTAGCAAAACGTCTCATCCCGAGCCTTCTACACTCTTATCGGAAAACCCATCCTCAGAGACGACCTACAAGTCGCAAGTCGCAAAAACACTGCTTGGAAGCTTGTTAGAATCTCGGTGGCGTGAAGAGCAACCTGTCAACCAGCTTCAAATGAGCTTACAGAATGACACGCTCAAAGGTTCAAAGCCTTTACAGAATAAGCACCCTGATGGCTATGTTGCGTTTCAAACGTTGAGTCTTCAGGAAGCTACCAAGCTCAAAGCAAAAGTACAAGCCATGGTTAAAGCTGACCATAAGGCAAATATCACACCCGAAGATGAGCAAAAAGTGGAAGAAGCCGTTATCACGCAAATCCCTATTGACCAATTGAAACGTACGATTGCCAATGGCACAGACATTATTGTAAGTGATACAGCAAGCCATTTATGGTCAGAACTCAAAGGAGATGGGCCTAACAATAGCCTTGAAGGACAAACCTTTGACCAAACACCTGCCGTTTTTGCACCTGATAAAAACCAAATTGCCGTCTTTATTGACCCATTAAAAAAGTTTTATCCTAATCCCACTGAACGTCAGCATCGTACGGGAAGTGTCGTACGTCATGAAATGGGACACGCCCTAGACTATAGCCAAAAAGGTGACCATCCTTTTTCATCCTCTGAAGGATTCCGTCAAGCCTATCAGAAAGACTTGCAAGAACTCAAACAAGGGCAAAATACACCTCAGCGTTGGCTCTATGAAACAGCACCTCAAAGCCTGAAAAACTCGTTACGCTACTACGCCAGTGAAAAAGATCCCAGCGTAGGTCGTAAGGAAGCGTTTGCAGAACTTGTTGCCACAGTTAGCAGAGGAGGCACCGACCTAGAAATTAATAACCTTGCCCTATGGATGCCCAACAGTGCAAAGTATGTACGACAATTTTTAGGAAAGCAAAAACTGTCTCCGTACACTTACACGGAGCGACTTGCCTCTAAGCCTCCTGAAGTCTCACAGCCTGCAAGTCCTTCTACGCAAACCCTGATTGATGAAGCCGTCAAAAAAGCTTCATAAGTGCGTGATGTGAGTCTATCAAAGTATACTGATTTTGTTTCTCCTCCTTCCTTGTGGGTAAGTTTCTGTGCCAAATAGAGACTTACCCTATTTTTATGCTCACTGTATGATGAAACCTTGAACAGCTTTTGTGCATGACATCCCTCATAGTCTCTTTCATACACCTGCCATGGCGATGCCCACTACCCCTATTCTTGAAACCCTGCGTCATATTGCACACCAGTATGAGACCCCTCAGTTTATTGCAACAGACCCTCTTTCATTGCCCTACACCCTGATACAAGGGCATACAGGATGCCAAAACCCAGCACACTCTAAGCATTTTACCCTAAAATGTCTTACTGAACGTATCGCACTCACAGCCGCCATGATGGCGTATGGTAACAGGGTGCTACTGATAAAACAGCTGTTTAAGGTGTTATTTCCCGTAGCACTTTTCACGGAACGTACGCATTTAGAAACCCACGAGGCATTGCAAGGGTCGCCTCAAACGTTTTTCAACACCTTACTTGCTTGGCATAAAATAAACGCACAGCACACTTTGGGGTATCGGTTCCAAACCCATACCGATGTGCTATGGTGGCTTGAACTGATGGCTTCCCTTCCAGCCCCTCAAGCAGGAAAAACGGCACTCGTGGCTTTGTGGCAAAAGGCACTGCATACCGTACTCACACAAGACAGACGTTCAAACCACGAAGGCGTACTCGCCCTAGAAGAAGATGCGTTTTTTCAACGTACGCTTGATACTTGGGTAAGTTTGATTGTGGCGTATCATCCTCCTCAAACGTACGGACAACGCTACTTACTTTCTCGTCCTTCGGCAAGCAGTGCAAGAAAACGTTTATGCTTATTTTTACGTTGGGTGGTTCGGACAGGATGTGTTGACCTTGGCTTATGGCATCCTGAAACAACCTCCTTGTATCCCTCTCATTTACGCATGCCCTTGGATACCCACGTTGCAAAGCAAGCAAGGCTACACGGGTTACTACACCGTCAAAGCAACGACTGGCAAAGTGTCTGCCAGCTTACCCACATGCTACGCCAAGGCAGCCCCGAAGACCCATTACTTTACGAGTTTTCTCTGTTTGCCCCATTCCCTAAGGGCTAAAGCGTGGCGTGGTAAGGCTTTGCATGAATACCCCTGTGGGGTAATGTGCGGATACGTCATGGACTCTGAAACATCGTACCCCTTGTTGCCACGCAATGGTATGTGCCACCGCAGTCAGTAGCTCACGTGTAGGGTGATGCGGAGGGGGCGGTATTTCTCGGAGGGAGGGCGTAGAGGGCTGTGAAGTGCATGAGGGCATCACAGAGGGATACCCGCCTACCAGCATAGACTTTCTCGACACCCCTACCAGCCATGGAAACCTCGTTTGAAACATACGACGCACGTCAGGCGTTAGCACCCCAGCTGCTTCAAAACGTGCTTGTATCAGGTGAGCCATACCCTCAAGTCCTTCAAGCAGGGCTAGGTTATGTTCAAACGTTTTCCCAAAGCCAAACCCTACATCAAACCATAAGGTTTGCAGGGGTAAATGGTAAACGGTATGTAGTTCAAGGGCTTGCGTTGCCAAAAACGTTGCCACCTCTTCACAACATTGCCCCTCACGATACGTTGGTGCATGTTGCATAGTTTGAGGTGTGCCTTGGCTGTGGGTTAACACATAACGAAACTTGGCTTTGGCTTCAGCCATAAGGCGATGATAGTGTGTGGCAAGTATTGTTGCCATGGCGGGTGAGGACTGAGGGGCGTGGGAGGTCTGTTGATGATACTGCCCGCCTGAAACATCATTAATCCAATGCACCCAACCTGTTTCAAGGACCGCCTGTGCCACGGAGGGTTTACGAGTATCCACACTCAGGAGCGTCTCAGGAAAATGTGCATGAAGCATTTCCAATACGGGCATGAGGCGTGCTAATTCTTCTTGCCATGTCACAGGGATAGCCTCAGGACGGGTACTTTCAGCCCCTACGTCTAATACTGTTGCCCCCGCTTCAAGCTGTCGTTGTGCCTGTGCCAATACCTGTGCGAGCTTCACAGACGTGTCTTCTCGTAATAAGGGAGCTTCTTCTGAAAAAGAATCAGGTGTAATATTTAAAATGGTCATCCATTGTACAGACACACGCATTCCCTCGCTCTACGCTTTTAAGGCATCACACAGTCACTCAATGCTGACAGAGGCATCCGAGGGAACACATCCATACCAAAAGGATGCGAAGCTTCTGTGGCGAAAGCCCCCACAGGAATAGGGGCAAAATAGGCAGCCGACCCTATCATGGCAGCATTATCACTGCAATAGTGCATCTCAGGGAAGGTTAACTGCACATCATGGATTTCAGCCCATGGCACAAGGGCTTGCCTTAATCCTTGATTGGCAGCCACACCACCCACAATCGCCACCCGCCATGGTGCCTGTTGCGAAGCTTCATGAGCTTTCACCCATGCAAGTGCCTTGGTGAGGCGTTGTATCAAGGTATGTGTCATACATGCTTGAAAACTTGCGGCAATATCTCGTTGAAGTTGGTCAAAAGCTTCTTGTGAGGTCACTTTCGGCTCTTGTTGCTCCCACACTCGACGCACTGCAGTTTTCAGCCCACTAAATGAAAAATCAAGCGGGTTTTGTGTTTGTGCCACAGGAAAATGAAACCGTGTAGCATCTGCACACGCATGATGTGCCAGTGTATCAATCTGAGGACCTCCAGGGTAAGGTAACCCCATCATACGTGCAACTTTGTCATAGGCTTCTCCTACGGCATCATCCAAAGAAGTCCCCAATACTTGGAGTCTTAAAGGATGAAACCCTTTCAGCCAAAGTAACTGGGTATGTCCTCCACTCACAAGTAAACAGAGCATGGGAGGGTTCACACAAAGTGCTGGGGGCAACGTACCAGAAGGTTCAAGCAATACGGAACACACATGCCCCATTAAATGATGCACCCCAATGAAAGGTCTTTGCGTGAGTAAACTTAACGTTTTCGCTGTGGTAACACCCGCTAATAACGAACCCACCAAGCCAGGACCCAACGTTGCCGCATAGGCATCTACGTCATGAAACCCAAGCCCCGCTGTGGTCAGTGTTTGTTCAATGACTGTATTCACATGAAGCATATGCTCACGTGCCGCCACTTCAGGCACCACCCCTCCCGTAAGACGATGCGTCTCAATCTGAGACATCAGGGTATGGGCTACCACCACCCGCCCACGACGTACAATGGCACAAGCAGTTTCATCGCAACTACTTTCAAGGGCTAAAATGGTTTCAGGCATCTGGCATAGCGTCATCGTGTCACACTTCTTTACGTCTTTTTCTTACTGGCTTTGGTGTAAGGCAGGGGGAATCAGTCCCTCTTTGTATAAAATAGCTTTTTCGACCCCTAGGAAAATCATATCCCACGGAAGCACCTCTTCCGGGGAATACGTCCGTGTGACGTACCAATCAGGGTCAGGAATTGCCATGCCCTGCGTGTCATGCCACCCCGAGGCTTTTAACGCCTTCCAAGCTTGACGCACATGCCCAGGTTGCCCCCCCAGACGAACCATCGCCTCCAATAAGGGCGTAATACGGCGGTCTCCTCTGGAAAGCAATGCTTGTAAGTAGTCCCACCGAGGGCTTGACGGGTGAAACTCAACCCTTCCCTTTAAACGTTTATGTAAACGATCCATCCGACGCTTGAGTTCAGAGGTCTCTAGGCGTGCTTGCCACTGAAACGGCGTGGCAGCTTTCGGCACAAACGAGCTACACCCCAAAGTTAAGCGTAACTGCGGGCTTTGCTTATGGAGGGTGTGCATGAGGTCTGCAAGTTCATCGACATGCTCAGGGGTTTCATCGGGTAGTCCAACCATACCGTAAAGTTTTAACCCCTTAATCCCATTGGCATAGGTGGTTTCTGCTGCCTGTAAAATAGCCTCTTGCGAAAGATGTTTGTTAATACGACGACGTAGCCATGCACTCCCACTTTCTACGGCAATCGTCAGCTGTTTTTGCTTGCCATGGGCAAAGGTCTGAACCGTTTTAGGCTTTAACGTATCGGCACGTAAAGAAGCACTCGAAATCGTGACATCTTCTTGCTGTAATAAATAGTCACACAGTGCTTCAAACTCAGGGTGATCTGCAATCAATGCCCCAAGAAGCCCCAGTTTACGGGTGTGTTTAAGCCCGGTTTGTACGGCTTCTATGAGGCTATCCAAAGAAGGACCTCTGGCAGGCAACACACTATAGCTGGCTAAACAAAACCGACACCGATGCGCACACCCACGCATGACTTCAATAAGAAACGTATCACTAAACACCGTGTCAGGATACAACACCGGGCTTGTCACAATGGCGGTACTTGACGCTTGCAAGTCTGTTTGGCGTTTATGCACTCGTGCGGGTACCGCTGGGTCATGTGCAATACCTCGCAGTGCCTCTCCGTCATACAAGGGGGTGTAAGCACTCGGTACATACACGCCTTCTACCGCTTGGGCAAGTTGGCGTAAAAAACGAGGGCTATCCGTTTGATTTAACCCCGCATGGGCGTGGGTAAACTGCATCACTTCAGGGAAAAGCTCCTCGCCATCACCGATAAAAAGGGCATCAAACCACAGGGCGTAAGGCTCGGGGTTACTAGTAATTACGGGTCCTCCTGCAAAAAGCAAGGGAATGGCTTCTCCTGCCTCTCGGCGTGCTTGACGTTCACTTGCCCGCCAGGGTAGCCCAAGTGTTTCTAGCATGTCTAACAGGGTAAAACAATCAAGTTCCCACGCAATGCTAAACCCAAGCCAGTCGTAGGTTCTTAAAGGGGTGGTATGCGTCTTGACGGTATCTTGAGCGATACGCTCTACTTCACTATAAGGACAGGTATCAAGCGTTTTATAGAGCAGTAAATACCCTAACGCTGAAAAAGAAACACTCTCTGGGGCGGGGTACGCCCATAACACTTGTACAGGATGTGCCACACGCTGTGAAGCCGATAAGCTTTCATACAACCACGTAGGTTTCGCAGTGCTGGGTATCAGCTTATCGCTACGCATGGCTGTATTTTTTGCTTGCGTATCTTTTGAAGATTTCATAGTTAAAAGGCACCTACAAAGCCACTAAGCTCATTACACAACCACGATGCGTCCCAAGTGATATAAAGACTATCTCACAGTGTACACAATAGATACACCCACCTCAAGCAAGAACCACCCTTCTTCAGTTTGACCGTATGCTCGTATCACCGTCGTGATACTGACAGAGAAGGTGTGTTTCACCGCTCTGTTATCATACGCTGCATTGATTGCCCACACCCATCACTGATATACTTGTCATGATTAGGTTCTATGGCTCATGCATCGGCTCAAGCTTCACGACTTCTACTATGAGAGAAGAAACTATACTCCGTATGAATCATCTTGAAACACTCTATCCATCAATTTTAGAAGCCGAAAACACCATTAGGCGCTACATTCGCACAACGTTTTTAGACTATTCCTATGCCCTAAGTAAGCAAACAGGGGTGCATGTGTATCTTAAACATGAAGCACAACAACATACAGGCTCTTTTAAGGTAAGAGGTGCCTTCAATAGGTTACTGTCTCTCACGTCAGAGGAGGCTCAACAGGGTGTGATTTGTGCCTCTGCTGGGAACCATGGCTGTGCCGTTGCGTATGTTGCACAGTGCCTGAATATTCAAGCGACCGTCTTCCTACCTGAAACGACCTCGTCACTTAAAATGGATAAAATCACGTCTTATGGTGCGACCATTAAAAGGGTAAAAGGGGATTGCCTTCAAGCAGAGCTTCTCGCCAGACAAGAGGCTGAGTTAAAACAGTGTGTGTATGTCTCACCCTACAATGACCCGTTCGTCATCGCAGGTCAGGGAACGCTTGGTATTGAGCTACAAGCACAATGCCCCGAGATGGATGCGGTTTTCATTTCAGTAGGAGGGGGTGGACTCATCGCAGGGGTGGGGGCTTATCTAAAATCGGTAAACTCAGCAGTAGAAATGGTAGGTGTTTGGCCAGAACATGCCCCCACACTTAGCCACTGTATTCAGGCAAACAAAATCATTGAGGTCATAGAAAAACCTACGTATTCCGAGTCTACCGCAGGAGGTTTGGAACAAGGCAGTATCACGTTTGAACCTTGTAAAAGCATCATTGATACCCATATTTTAGTATCAGAAACTGAAATAGCCTCCGCCATGAAACTCATTGCTGAAACAGAAACCACACTCATTGAAGGAGCTGCAGGGGTTGCCGTGGCAGGGTTTTTACAAAAAGCCAAGACTTACCAAGGCAAACATGTGGTGATTGTACTTTGTGGTAAAAATATTCCATACGCTCAGTTTAAAGAAATCACGACATGAACATTATTCAAAAACCTGAAATTGAAGCCATTTTAAAGGCAAGCGGCAGCAATCCAATAAAAGGTATGAGAACATGTGTGCTATACTAAGTGGTTGTTTGTCATTCATGCTCTCTCTTGTTTCAAAAGGATACCTCTTCCATGACTATGCGTTTCCCGACCGTTGCTGTGCTTGGTGCCACAGGACTTGTAGGCTCTATGCTCATTGATTTACTTGAGAAACGCAACTTCCCATGCAAGAAGCTGATTCCTTTGGCAAGTGAGCGCTCCCTAGGGGGTGTGGTACGTTTTCGTGGCGAAGACGTACCCGTCCAACAGGCTTGCCCCGAGGCATTTGAAGGCGTTGACCTTGTACTCGCCTCTGCAGGAGGGTCTGTTTCTGCGAAACTTGCCCCTGAAGCCGTCAAGCGTGGTGCCATTGTGGTGGATAATACCAGTCATTTCAGAATGCAAGAAGGCGTGCCTTTGGTCGTAGCAGGGGTCAATGATACTGACCTTCGGCACCATCAAGGTATCATTGCCAACCCGAATTGTTCAACGGCTCAACTGATGCCCGTATTAAAGGCACTGCATGAAGCTGCTGGTTTACGTCGTGTCGTGGTAAGCACCTATCAGTCCGTCAGTGGCTCAGGGAAAGAAGGGCTACAAGACCTTCACGAACAAACTAAAACTGATTTAACGGCAGTAACAGGACAGTATTATGCGGAACTCCCTGCAAGCAGTGCATTCAAAGCCGAAACCTTTAAACGTCCTATTGGGTTTAACCTGATTCCACAGATTGACCAATTTGGTGCAGATGACTACACCCTTGAAGAATTAAAACTCATCCACGAAACCAAAAAAATACTGCACCTACCAGAACTTGCTATCACGGCCACTGCGATTAGAGTACCCGTCTTAGTGGGGCATAGTGAGTCAGTCAATATTGCCTTTGAACGCCCTTTATCGCCTGAGCAAGCAGCCGAGGTACTAAGACAAGTCCCCGATGTGGTGGTTGCAGCGCACAAAGAAGACTATCACACCCCTCGTGAAACTGCGGGGACAGACCCCGTGTATGTCAGCCGTATTCGTCGAGATACCTCAAACCCTGAAACAGGACTTAATCTGTGGGTTGTGGCAGATAATTTGCGTATCGGTGCAGCGTTAAATGCGGTACGTATTGCAGAAGCGTTACATACACACCATGCGGTAACCCTCTAAGCATTTTATGCTTTCATACGATAGGGAAAGGTACCACGCTCCCTATCCTGTTCTTTTTCTCTCTGTTTTCATCAGTCACGCTACAGCATAGCAGCTTCACACGTATGGCAACCACGTTTTCCCAATCTCATGTGCAGTTAAACGATGATGCGACCATTGTCGCCATTGCAACGGCTCCTGGGCAAGCTGCGATTGGCGTGATACGCTTAAGCGGTTCAAACGCTTGGCAAATCGCTGACGCCTGTTTCTATGACGTGACAGACCCACAACACGCCCTACCCAAACGTTTAAAACCGTTTGCACTTCATTATGGGTGGTGGTGCCAACCACATACCCCAACGGCTCCGATTGATGAAGTGCTGGTGCTTGCGTTTAAAGCCCCTAAAAGCTTCACTGGGGAGGATGTCATTGAAATTCAATGCCACGGTAACCCACTCCTTTTAGAAGAAATTTTACAAAGCTGTTACGCACTTGGTGCGGTTCCCGCCACACGAGGTGCTTTTACACGACGTGCCGTGCTGCATGGACGGCTTGACCTTACCCAAGCGGAATCTCTGTTACAGCTCATCCATGCCCAAGAGGCAACCACACTCCACTTGGCAAGGCACCATCTGCAAACACGCTCATGGAGCGACTACTTGGAAAAAGCCTATCAAGCCATTCAACATATTCAAATGCAACTGATTGCCCACATTGATTACCCTGAAGAAGTGGACGCTCCTAACATAGAAACTTTGCATCAAGCGTTCCAACAACTCCACCAAGAAGTTAAAAGCTATCTCGCCACAGCACAACACCTCCAAAAGTGTCAAGAAGGCTTAAAACTTGCCATTATTGGCTTACCGAATGCTGGAAAGTCTTCCTTGTTTAATCGTCTACTGATGCAAGAACGCGCAATTGTGACACCTATTGCAGGAACCACCCGAGACATCTTGCAAGAAACCCTGATGGTTTCAGGGGTCAATATTGCATTAATGGATACCGCTGGCATCCGTTATACCCATACTGAGGGGACTACTCTTGATACGGTAGAAGCCATAGGGGTGGCTCGGAGTGAAGCCTCTATGCAAGAAGCTGATGCCATTCTGATGGTGATCGATGCTTCTCTGCTGTTTCCCGAGACCCCTTCCCCTGAAACGCAAGCGTATGAAGTCTCATACCAAACCCTTGTAAGACCATTACAAAAAGATGCCTCACAGAAGCCATGGCTGGTGGTACTCAACCATGCAGACAAGCTGCTGCCCCTCAAACCCCGACCCGCCATGGCTTCTGTCATAGACAAACTTACCCTTCCAACGCCTAGTGTTCACACAGAAACCCCTTCTCAAGTGACCCTGCTCTACAGTTCCGCCATCACAGGAGAAGGTATTGAAGCTATCTGCCAATGGATGCAGACCCTCGTGGCAACGCTCAACCAAACCGAGGCATTACGCCACCGTCAAGAGGCACTTGCTGTCTTAACCCATCGTCAGCGTACAACCCTCCATACCCTATTAGACCATTTAGCATTGGCACAAACCACGCTTGAGCAAGCCTTGCCGCTTGATTTACTTACAGTGCCTCTCACAGGTGCCTTGCAAACGTTGGGAAGCCTATTGGGGAAAGATGCCACCGAAGCCGTCCTTGATGAAGTTTTTAGTCAATTTTGTGTCGGAAAATAGTAACACCCCATGTCTCCTCAAGCTCCCACACACCCCATAGAACCTCCTCATACAGTGCCTATGGAGGGGATACCTTATCCTACTACCCCAACACGACGACACATTCTGATACGGCGGTACTTACGTCAGTCTTTGCCTCATGCCCAGTTTTACCGATTTAAACATTTCTGGGAGCGTAAAACCCAAGGTATCCATCACAGCCCCACACGTACTACTAACCCTTTTCATGACGCTGGCACATCTCCACATCGCACCCTCAACGCCCCTATCACACAAGCTAAAACCTTTTTACAAAGTGTGGGGTTTGCCCTAGAAGGGTTACGCTTTATGTACGAAACACAGCGTAACTTACGCATTGATTGTGCCATTGTCCTCATCACGTTGGTACTCGGAGGTATGGTCGGACTAAGCTTCACCCAGTGGAGCGTGTTACTGCTTGCACAGGGTATGCTTTTACTGGTAGAAGGACTCAACACCCTTTTAGAATGGTGGGTTGATTGGCAAACCCAAGGCACGTGGGACTTGCGTGCCAAACGCCTAAAAGATGTATCGGCAGGACTGTGTTTAATGAATGCGTGTTTGGTCGGTTTAATGATACTCGGTGTCTTCTTGAGCAAAGCAGGCGTGTATTAATACACGCTTACAACTCAGACTACAGCGTTTGAAATTGTTACAAAATAACCAATGCGTATAAAAACACTTGCACTAATGCAAAAATATGTCATAATAACCCTGTGCTTGATACTTAAAAAATACCTGACACAACTTCCATGCTTACGGTTTTAGAAGTTGTGCCGTTCATTTTACTGATAGCTTAAGCTTTCACCAGAGCTTGAGTTCTCCTCTTTGAATGCTTATAGATACAAAACACTGTTTTGGTACCTATTGGCATATGGTTGGGGTATGGTGGCGTTTTTTCTGCTGAAAATACTGCCCCATATCCACGAGGCATCAGTTGATAAGAGGCGTTTTCAAGTAGGCTTGTACGGTATTATCTTTTCCC
Organism: Vampirovibrionales bacterium; assembly: GCA_046080605.1. Lineage (GTDB taxonomy): Bacteria > Cyanobacteriota > Vampirovibrionia > Vampirovibrionales > JAJTHC01 > JBJTUH01. The sequence goes on along the minus strand of JBJTUH010000096.1, from coordinate 2,597 downwards.
GTTCTCTTGTTACTGTCTCAACATCCGCTCATCACGTTTCACGCTTTTTAAGGTCTGTGTGTCCTCTAACGACCGTTAAAAAGTGTGTGTTTTGGTGCGTCAATACCTACTTCCTTTTATTGTGCGGTTAAGCTCTATTTAGAAGGCTATTTTTCTATGCGTATTCAGCTGAATGTCACCCCTCAACTTCGTTATGGCAAACCCAATAGTGGGCTGGTTTCTACTAACGCTTATGGTGTTAGCACACCACAAGCCACCCAAAGGTTTGGCACAAAGAAACTCCCTCCCCAAACGCCAGAAGAACGTATTTTAAGTGAAAATACCAGTGGACCAGAAGTTCCGGGACATGAACAATTTAAAGCCAATGTTTCAAGTTTTTTTGAAGACCCAATGAGTACATTCCGAGCGATGGTCCAACCTCTTACACCAGAGTCAAGTGATGCAGAAAGAGCGGTTCAAGGAGGTGTACAAAGTTATTTAAATGGCGAGGTGGAACCTGCTAAACCCAATGGAGCCATTGAATGGCTTCAAAAGAGACAAACAGGACTTCAAACCGCACGGGCAGAAGCCGCAAACACTAAAACCCCCAATGGCGCCCAACAATGGCTTTTAAATAACGTCTCACCTAAAGGCAATGTAATCCCCAAAACCCCCAATGGTAACCATGAATTTTTAAAAAAGCGTGGCAAGCTATAGCAACCCTCGTTCCCCGCTATGAAGCCTTGCCTTGTAGCGGGGACTATCGTTTGTCATCGCTCACTGCCAACCACCCTCACCCATCATGATAGGAGTACGCCTACTTGCTTCATTTATCTTCCACTCATCTTTTTCGTGCTTCCGCTAACGCGCAAGGAATACCTACGCAACGTGTCACAGCCCATCGTTTGACGGAACCACGCTTCGGAGAGTCCATCCCTTCGCCTGATCCTTCCAAACGCTCTGCCCGTAAAAAATCTTGGATACCTTCGTACGACTCACTGACACACAGCCTGAGTATCCTGGTCATGAAGCTGACAAAGCCAACGTGACGGAATACCTCACAGACCCACACAGTAGCATACACCAGTTACAACGTATTACGGCAGGGAGCGGTACTGAGTTAGACCAGGGGCTAAACGCTGCTGCAAAAGCCATCTTAAACGGTAAGGTAGACGGAGAATATGCCCGAGGTCCTCGGCAATGGCTTGAAACCCAAGAAGCTGAGGCAAAAAACCCAACTTTAAAAGCCTTGCATGTCGCCCAAAAAACGAAACATCCTAGTGCTGCTCAAAAATGGTTACTGCAACACGTACAACCTAATGGCGATATTACAAGACAACCCAACGGCAACCACGTATATCTCAGAAACCGAGACAAGCTATAACCGTCAACAAGCCCTCTGAAGTATAGGATGTCTCAATGATTTGAGACATCCTATATGCGGTATCAACGCCATCATTGCCACCCACCCCCTAAAGCACGGTACAAGTCTACTTTTGACTTCATTAAGTTTAGTTTCAACGCAACCAACTCATTTTGAGCATTTAATTTTTCTTCTTGTGTCAATAGCACTTCTACATAATTTGCTTTTGCATATTGGAATAGATTATTCGCAATGTTAATAGAACGCTCAAGTAAAACAACTTCTCGTTGTTTTGTCTCAAAACTTTGTTGCATATTATGAATATTGGCTAACTGGTTTAATACCTCCGTATAGGCTTGAAGCAAGGTTTGCTCATACGTCAACACGGTTTGGGTTTGATACGCATCTGCCATCCCTATGCGAGCCGTAATCGCTTTTCTATTGATGACAGGTGCCATCAGGTTACCCATCAGATTGTAAACCATTGCCTTCGGATTCAACAGAAAGCTGGGGTCAAAAGCAGAAAACCCAATGCCTGAACTGATACTTATGCTAGGGTATAAATTAGCTTGGACACTTTTTAAGTCTAGCTTGGCAGCTTTAATCGCATATTCTGCCTGACGGATATCAGGTCTGTTTTTTAAAAGTTCTGAGGGAACGCCTAGCTGTAATGGCACCAAGGGGAGCGTCATGAGGGTTTCAGAACTTCTGAGGATGGGTTTGTCTTCATAGACTCCAGACAAAAACCTAAGACGATTTTCCATTTCTACAACGTTTTGACTCAACTCAAACCGCTTACTTTTCGTTTTCATGAGCTGAGCTTCAAAACGTTTTACAGCTAATTCATTTGCTTTCGCATAGTGTTTCAATGCCTGCATTTTAAGAAAAGCTTTGTTTTGAATCTCAATGTTTTCATCAAAAATTTTTAAAGAATTATCCAATGCCATAAGCTCATAATAGCATCGAGCCATTTCGGCAACCAGCCGAGCCACAAGAAAGTTTCTTCCTTCATGCTGAGCCATAAACCGCATTTTTGCGGCATCTCTAGCGTTGCGTAACTTTCTCCAAATATCCACTTCCCAAGTTAAACTAGCACCTAAGTTCATATCTAAATTGGGCGTTGGTGATTTAGTATAGATACTGTTGCCAATGAGGGGTAAAGAAGATTGTTAGCGTCGCTTTTACCATTTCTAACGATTTTGAATAACAAAACGTTTTTCGCCTAAATCGTGCCAAATAATGACGTATCCTACTG
>JBJTUH010000095.1:0-2802 GCA_046080605.1 Vampirovibrionales bacterium | reverse complement strand
TGGAGGTATTTCTCAAACACGAGCAAACACACAAAAGCTTGAAAGCCAAGTATAGTCAAGGGTTTTCAAACATTGTCAATCAAGAACAAAATGCTACAAAGCCTTGCCCTTAGCATTCGAATTCCCTTGGGGGTGTTTTTTGTTTTTAGCTGTATTCAAGACTCTCACTGGCTTTTCGGGTTTGATAGAACACTCAACGTTTTCTTTATGTGGTGTTTGTTTTGAGCTTATCCAACGCATTGAGTACATGATCATTATGCTGGTGGGTATACCGCATTACTGATTAAAAAATTCAAATGTTTTACTTTGAGGCTTTTGTAAATCGGGTAGCTCATTTACATTGAGTTTTAAAGGAATCTGTGTAGCAATACCACTAAAAATACAAGTACCTGTTGAAAGTGTTGGGATAGAGCTTTCCGTAATTTTATCAATATAAGAAACGGCTTTGGAAATCATGGCTAAATCACGCTGGTTAATTAAGCGATGAATAAAGTAGTTATGTGCCTGTGAAGTAATCGTTTCTGAAATATCACTGGGGCGTTGGCTGGCAATGGTAACAAACACTCCAAACTTTCGACCTTCTTTAATAATCTCTTCAAAGGTTTCTAAACGATAATCTCGCCAACTTTCAGCTTCCCGAAAAGATTCTGTGGATAAAATATTATGAGCTTCGTCAATAATAAAAGTGAGAGTGCCTTCTCCTCGGTCTATATTGTTTTTATGTTCGTTATATAATTTTTTACAGAGTAGGAGAGGAATCATTTTTTTCATATCAAGATTAACTTTGTCTAAGCTAATCGCAATCACAGAATTATTTTGAAATATTGGATTTATTTGAGTCGACGTTTCCAAAGAAAATATTTTTTCGATATCCTCTTTTTTACTTTTTAAACGATTAATAACGGGAGCAATATGCTCGTTCTTTGCACGACTTTGTAAGACATCTGAAATTAATTGAAGATAAATAAAGCAAATAAAGTTTTCCATCATATGTTCAGATAATTTAAAATTGTCTATGCTTTTGTATAAATTAGTTGCTTCGATATCTGTATCTGAATTAAAATAACCATTGTTCGGTGCAACTTGTTGGGAATTAGGTAGAAAACGGAAAGTATCCTCTTCATGATCAGGGAGTATTTGCTTTAAATAATCTATCATTTCCCATGCAGGGGATTTATCAGAAGATCTTAACACAGCTTTTGTGTGTTTTTTAATTATGTTTTTTGTATAATTCAAGGGGTCTGTATTATTCATTACTGATAAATAGTAGATAATAGCCCGCTTTAGAAACGGTTTTTGTGTTTGTTCAGTAGCAGAAGCAAGAATGCTTAAAACTTCAATATCGAAAAAATCCTGCTGACCTAAAGAAAGTTTATCTCCTTGAGTGTCTTTGGTAGATAAGTTATAAGTCCTTTTGTTTTGAGTGATACAATTATTCAAAGTATACTCACCGTTAAAATCAATAAAAACGAACTTATGATTATTGGATTGGTTCAGCTCTTTGAAAAAGGCTTGATACAAAGCAGCTAGTGTATTTGATTTTCCACTGCCTGTATTCCCAAAAATAGCAATATGGCTATTAAATAATCCATTGATCGGCAGTCGTATAGGTAAATCATCATGGTCGTTGGTTGCAATAATAATATGAGGCTTCTCATCTGAAATAAGATTATGAATAATTTCGAGTTTTTCAAGCGTCAGTAGGTAGGCCTCGTTGGCAATCAAGGGTAGTTCTTTTAATCCACCGATAAACTTCCCTTTAGGGTCAATGAAGCCCACCAAAGAGACGGTTAAAAAACGTCGATTTTTGTTTTGCTCCTGATAGGGCTTTGATTCATCCACTAGAGGATCTTGATCTATCTTTTCACCTTCAACACGCCCAATTAAAGAGGTAAACCCTTTTTTGATTTCGATGTAGCCATTAACGGATACATTTTTAAGAATACTGCCATTATAAAACAGCTCTGTTGAATTTTTATTGCTATCAACTCGCACGGTGATTCGCTGCCCCTCAACGGCAACAACTTCCCCTATCTTTAGTACGGCATCTTGGCTATATTCTTCTATTGCTATCATGACTTACCCCTCTTTATTTTGAGTTTTATCAGATTTTTGTACTGAACAAGGGGGGACTTTCTCTAAAATGGCGTTAAACGTGGAAAAATCCAAGCGCCCCTCTTCAAGAGAGATTAGTTGAACATTTGGATAAGTTGCAAACTTTTCTTCATACCCTTGAACGTACTTTTGCTCATAGACAAAAATAAGGATCTGCAAGGTTGGGTTTTTCAATGCTCGTTTTGTCATGGATAAAATATGCTCATCTTCAAAAGAAAACCCAAAAACGATCAAAACTACATTTTCTTTGTCTAGCTCATTGGCGTATAATCTCAACAAGCTATAATAAGCCTCATTTAGAACCACTTCTGCAAATTTTTGTTTTCTAGGTAATACAACAAGAGGGGTCATGTTTGACTCGCTTGCATCAAACGCGATTTGATTCTTGCTTTCTTCAAAACGCCAAGAGCAAGAACCATGCAGCTTAATTAAATGAGACATTTAACTAATTATATTGTATACTTTGTTTTTGTTTAGAAATAGAAGTGTGTGCTATATGGATTGCCCTAAATGTGGAAGTAGCGAAAAATCAAAAGCTGGATTTGTTAAAGATGTACAACGTTGGCAATGTAAAAACTGCCCTTGTAAATATACTCGTAGTACCCCCAAAAGACTAGGAGCCAAGACATGGGCCTTAGCGGAAGAGCTTTATGCCAGTGGTGTTTCCCTCCGACGTATCGGTCAGTT